>JAPXRA010000075.1:0-7817 GCA_033813795.1 Aeromicrobium sp.
GCCGGCGACTTGTTGGTCTGGCGCGACGATCTGGTCGATCTGTAGGTCTTCGGAAGTGAGTTCTTCGGCAATGCTTGCCGAGCCGCCGTTTTCGAGTTCGACGAATGCCCGACCAGCGACGACGAACTTGACCTTTCCTGTTGCCTGTCTTCCGGCCGGGATCGAAACGGTTTTCAGCAGTCCGGCACTTGCGGCGGCTCGGAGCATGTCCGAGACCAACAATTCGGTGGCGGACTTGCCGGCGCGCTCGTCAAAAGCGAACCGGATTTGAGCCTTAGATAGGTTGCGCGTCCAGTCGTGGCCAACCGGATAGACCCGCCCGGCACTGCCGAACACCTGAGTTCCGTCGGCCATGTGCCGGGCGAATTCCCAGGTGGCCTCACCAGTTGGCATCAAATAAACTTCGGCCAGCGGACCGGCTTCGCGAGCGATTTCTTCAACGTCAATTAGTGGCTCGGTTTTGCCAGCCGCAATCGTGACAACCACGATTGGCTTGCGGCGCTTGTTCCCGTTCAAGAGGTCAGCCAGGGCCGCGGCCGCCTGGGCGCTTCGAATCTGTTGGATCACTGCCACAGTCAGAACCTAGTGCGCCACAGAGACAAATTCGGTGGGTTTGCCCAAGTCGCGACGTGTGGCGGTAGTGCTGGTGACTTTGTTGGCTGCACCTGCGAAGATTGACTAGTTCTCGCGAATGCTCGCAGGTGACAGGGAACGACCAAAAGGACAAGAGATGAACGGTATCGGGAGTACTTCAGCAGCCCATTTGCGCTGACTTCGCTTCGCGATCTCGGCGTCTACTCCGACATCGCTAGGGAGCACCTTGTCCACCTCACCTTCGGTCGTCTTGAACGACCTTTCTTTCGAATGGTCCGACGGCACGCCAGTGTTGTCTGGTCTTAACGGTTCCTTCGCCCGCACCAAGACCGGCCTGATCGGTGCCAACGGCGCCGGCAAGTCGACCTTGCTGAAACTCATCGCTGCAAACTTGAGACCGTCCGGAGGTAGCATCTCCACCGCCGGAGTGGTCGACTATTTGCCGCAGGACGTCTCCACTGGCAACCGCACAATTGCCGAACTGCTCAAAATCTCTGAAATCCGTAAGGCATTGCGTGCCGTCGAGGCAGGTTCGATTGACCCGGAAAACTTCGATCAGATCGGTGACTCGTGGGACATCGAAAGTCGGGCGGTGGCGGCACTGGCTGCACTCGGTCTGCCGACTGAACTTGATCGCTCAGCGGCAACCTTGTCTGGTGGCGAGGCGATGCTGACCGCGATCTGCGGCGTTCGGCTACGTCGAGCCGATATCGCTTTGCTCGACGAACCAACCAACAACCTTGACCGCCTGGCCCGGGAACGTCTTTACGACATCGTTCGGTTGTGGCCGGGCACGCTGATCGTGGTTAGCCACGATCTAGAACTGCTTGATTTGCTCGATCAGACCGCCGAACTTCGTGCCGGGGAGTTGACCAGTTTTGGTGGCAACTACAGCGCCTATCGCGATTGGTTAGCGGTGCAACAAGCCGCCGCTGTGCAAGCAGTACGGTCGGCCGAGCAAGAACTCAAACGTCAAAAACTAGAGCGAGTCAAGGCCGAGGAGCGGATCTCGCACAGTGAACGGCAAGGACGAAAAGACCGCGAGAATCGCAAATACGTTGGAATGATCGTCGACAAGCGGCGAAACGCGGCCGAGAAAAGCCAAGGCAGCAAGCGCAGCGCGGCCACAGCCCGAGTAGACGCGGCTCAGACGGCGTTGGCGGCGACCGAAAAACAGGTCAGAGACGACGATGTCCTAAAGCTCGACCTGATCGATCCCAAACTCGCCAGTACCAAGCAGGTCGCCTGTCTGCCCAGCAGCGACGGTCGGGACTTCTGGATTAGGGGGCCACAGCGGGTGGGTTTGATCGGCGCTAACGGGGTAGGCAAGAGCAGGTTGCTTGAGCAACTGCTGCCTGGCGTTTCGGTTCCGGTGGCTTATCTGCCGCAACGGATCGACCTTGAGCCGGGGCGAAGTGTGCTGGAGACGGTGCGATCGGCAGCGCCGGAGGTTCGGCTCAATGAGCTGCTCAACCAGATGGCCCGGCTGCTGGTTCGAGGTGAAATGGTCAATCGTCCGGTAGAGACGCTGTCCGGTGGCGAGCGACTTCGGGTGGGGCTTGCGCAGGCACTGTTTGCAACTCCGCCGCCAGGGATGCTGGTCTTGGACGAACCCACCAATGACCTAGATCTAGTCTCAATCGAACAACTCGTCGCGGCGTTGAAGGCATACCGTGGGGCGTTGCTGGTGGTGAGCCACGATCAACATTTCTTGAACAAGCTCGAGTTGTCCGATGTGCTCCAGTTGGAACTAGGCGGGGTACTGGCGCCGGTCTCCCAGCGCGACGACCCCGCCTAGTTCACCACTTGAGTTCGATTTCGAGTTCGTTGTCGCCGCCGACTTCGATGTCGATCGAGAGTTCGACCTCGTCGGGAACGCTCACCGTGATCCGGGTGCCGTTGCGATCAAATTCGATCGAGTTGTGGCGCGACAGTGCGTCTGCCAGTTCGCGAAGTTTCGCTGCCGCGGCCTCGCGGGAAAGCTTTTGTTCTTGTTCTAGTTCGAACAGGTCCATGATGCTCCTTCATTTAGGTCGTTGGACAGAACGCTAGTCGAACTCAGCCGCGGGGCAGATCACGGCCGGTTAGCTGAAGCGAATTGCCGCCAATTGATGAGACTGCGCGACGATCTGCCCGGCGCTGTCGCGAATCGTGCAGGTTTCGTCTAGTCGGCCGTCTTGAATCAGGTTCGCCTTGAGCAGCACATGAACTGGTCCAGGCGCCGGCAGCGCGCGCACATAGGTGGTTAGTTCGAGGGTCGGCACCCAGCCGGTCATCTGCAGGTCAAAGGTGGCCGGCGGGAACGCGTCGGCGGCCAGCAGCAGGGAGTTCGGGTCGAAATCTGCTTGCTCTGGCAAGGTGAGCCAGCCGCGCAACTCGCCCAGCCCACGTGGCTTGCCGGCGGTGAACGCGAGCGATTCTGGTTCTAGGTGCAGGCCGAGGTGCTGCAAGATCGCTACGGGGAACACCTCCTGCGGCGGCACGAATCGGGGGCAGTCTTCGAACGGCAGTGCGGCCAACGGTAGATCGGTGGTCGCCCACTGCGGTTCGGCTCCGGCCGTCAACGTGCCAAGCGTGAACGTGGTTTCGACCTTCGTCTCGCCATCTTGGCGAAGTTGTACCCGCACTTGGCTGGCGCTTCGGCCTTGACGCAGCAGTTTGACTGCTAGGTCGGCGTGACCGGTGTGCGGCGCCCGCAGGAAATGGCTGCTCGCGGCAATCACTTGCTGATGTTCGCTGGCAGTTTCGGCGGCGCGAGCCATCACGGCCTGCAGATAACCGCCGTTGGGGTTGCCTGCGACGGTCCACCGAGCGTCGAGGTCAGCGATGAGTTCACCAGTTGCCCTGGCGGTAACTCTGGTGGCTTCGGCGAAGGTGGTTTCAGCGGTCGTTGTGGTCACTTCTTGCTCCTGTTGCTTTATGTTTGTTGGCGATGAGGGTGATCGAGACTTCTTCGGGGCGGACCCGATGGCCACCGGCGCAGGTGACTTGCACTTCGATGGCCTCGCCGCAGTCGTCGTGGCGCAGGCCGAGGTGGGCTGCGCCATCGGCGTGCTTTGCCCCCCAGTCGAACAGCCCGAGTAAGACGGGCATCAAGTCCGTTCCGGCGGCAGTGAGCACGTATTCGTTGCGCATGCGGGCGCCGTGGAGCTGGTAGGGCCGGCGCTCCAACAAGCCGGCTGCAGTCAAAGCTTTTAGGTTCGCCGCCGCGGTGGCAGCAGACATGCCCACGCGTTCGGTGAAGTCGTCAAACCGGGTGGTCCCGTAGAACGCTTCGCGCATGGTCAACATTGCGTTGCGCGAACCGACCACGCCCATCGCTTTCTCGATCGGGCAAAAGCCGCTGGCCGGATTGATGTCTGGCATTGCCAACCCCTTTCTGACTTTGACTAACTAAAGTCAGCCTACCAAGGTCATCCGTCGCTCCTTGCTCGGGCGGCTCTAGGTGACCAGAAGGCCTCGACTAGGCGACCTATAGTGGGCGCAGTGCGAGTCCAAGGGAGGTCGCAACTTTGTCAGAGCACGACCAGCCAGCCATCGAACCCAGCGCATGGCCGCCGCTTGCTGAGCCTCGTGACCCGCAGATGATTGCGTTCGTTCGCCAAGTGAGAGACGAGCTCATCCGGATGACGATGGAGCATCAGTTCGCCGTCGACGAAGTGCTCACCAAGGTTTCGATTCTTCGCGAAGAGTTCTTGCACCTGCATCAGTACAACCCGATCGAGCACGTGGGCTCTCGAGTCAAATCGATTCAAAGCATCATGGACAAGGCCGTTCGCCGGGGGATCGAACTCACGCCAGCCACGATCCGCGCGGAGTTGACCGACATCGCCGGGGTGAGAATCACCTGCAGTTTTATCGCTGATACCTATCGAATCCTCGAAACTTTGACCGCCCAGTCTGATTTGAAAGTGCTCGCCGTCAAGGACTACATCGCCACTCCGAAAGCGAACGGATACCGCAGCCTGCACGCGATTATCGAGATCCCGGTGTTCTTGTCCACCGGCGAAATCCCGGTGCGCGTTGAACTGCAGATCCGCACGATCGCGATGGATTTTTGGGCGAGTCTGGAACACAAGATCTACTACAAGTACGAAGGCGAAGTCCCTGAGCACCTTGCCGCGAGCCTGTCCGACGCGGCCGTTACTGCCGAACAACTGGACCGGCGGATGGAGCGTCTACACCAAGAAGTGCACGGCAGCGATCAGGTGACCGAACCAGAGTCAGGCGTCATCGATGGCCTGGACGAGCAACTGCTGGAACGGCTGTGGCAAGCACGGTTTGGTTCGTCGCCGAAGTAGTTCGGCCCTAGGATCAGGTCGTGCGCAAATCTGATCCACTGGTGGAACTCACGAGTTGGACCGGGCCGTGGGAAGACGACGATCCGGATGCGAACCTCAAGGCAGATATTGCGCTTTATGCGGTGCTTGATCCGCTAAAGACGTTGACCGGGCTGAGCAACCACACGAACATCCCAGTCGGCGCGCTAGCTAGATATGTTTTGGCTAAGTACGCGACCTCCGGCAGTGGGGGACTGCTTGAGATCGGGCCGACCATGGTTCACCGCTTGGCTGAGCCAATCGAAAAAGCCGAGGCTGAAGACACCGATGAAGCCAGGTTGGCGGCCTATCAGCAGTTGCGGCAGATGGTGTCTTGGTTGCGGTTCCCGCTAGAGCACCCGGAGGTCTATCAGGTCGAGGGCGCGGACTAGACCGCGAGCGAGTCGAGTAGTTCTTCGACTCTGGTCTTGATTTCGTCTCGTACTTGCCGGACAACCTCGATGTCCTTGCCAGCCGGATCGGTCAGCACCCAGTCCTCATAGCGCTTGCCCGGATAGAACGGGCATTGGTCGCCGCAGCCCATGGTGATCACCACGTCGCTGGCTTCGACCGCCGAATCAGTGAGTTGCTTGGGTTGTTCGCCCGCGATGTCGATTCCGACTTCCGCCATGGCCGCCACCGCAACCGGATTTATCTGATCGCCCGGCATCGAACCGGCCGAGCGCACGTCGACCCGGCCTTGTGCCAGTGCGGTGAGGAATCCGGCGGCCATTTGCGAGCGGCCAGCATTGTGCACGCAAACGAACAGGACTGTGGGGCGATTGCTAGACATTTGTTACCTCCGAGGGATTGAAGAAGCGGCGTGACCAAAGAGCGACGTAAACCAGCGCCACCAGTACCGGAACTTCGATCAGCGGACCGACCACCCCAGCAAGTGCCTGTCCAGAAGCGGCGCCAAAGGTGCCGATCGAAACCGCGATCGCCAGTTCGAAGTTGTTACCTGCGGCAGTGAAGGCGAGCGTGGCAGTTTTGGGGTAGCCCAAATCTAGGGCGCGACCGACCACCATGGACATAGTGAAAGTGATCGCAAAGTAGGCCAGTAGTGGCAGGGCAATCAGGGCGACATCGAACGGATCGTTCAAGATGGCTTCACCTTGAAGAGCGAACAGCAAGACGATGGTGAACAGCAGGCCGTAGAGTGCCCACGGCCCGAGTTTCGGCAGCAAAACGCCTTCGTACCAGTCGCGACCTTTGGCGCGTTCGCCTAGCGTCCTGGTCAAATACCCGGCAAGCAGTGGTATGCCAAGAAATACCAGCACGCTCGCAGTTATTGCGCCGACGGAAAACTCAACACTGGTGGTGCTCAGGCCCAGCCAACTTGGTAGTACTTGCAGATAGAACCAGCCAAGACCGGCGAAGGCCACGACTTGGAACACCGAGTTGATTGCCACTAGGACTGCGGCGGCTTCGCGGTCACCGCAGGCGAGGTCGTTCCAGATCATCACCATCGCGATGCACCGGGCGAGGCCAACGATGATTAGCCCAGTGCGATATTCGGGCAGGTCGGGGACGAGCAGCCAGGCCAAGGTGAACATCAGCGCCGGTCCGACTAGCCAGTTCAGTAGTAGCGAAGTGATCAGTAGTTTGCGGTCGCTGGTTACTTGTCGGGTCTGGTCGTAGCGCACCTTGGCCAAGACCGGGTACATCATCACGAGTAGTCCAGCGGCGATCGGCACTGAGATTGATCCAACAGTGAAGTTCGCTAGCGCCTCGACGAGTTTGGGCCAAACGCGGCCAAGCAACAGGCCGGTGGCCATCGCGGCCACGATCCAGATGGGTAAGAACCGGTCGATAGTCGAAAGCTTGCCAGCGGCAGTGACTTCGTTGGTGCCGGTTCTACTGGGGCCCATGCGCCCAACCTTTCATAGATAAACTTCGATGTAGACGGACTCTAACACTTCATCGATGCTTTTCGATGCATGGGGCATACTGGGGCGCATGGCAAGCGAACTGAACGTCCTAGGTGGGACAGAACCCTGCTGTGCGCCTTTGGTTGGCGAAGTGATGAGTCTTGAGTCAGCGACCGCGATCGCCGCAAAGTTCAAGGCCATTGGCGAACCAACTAGGCTCCGTCTCTTGGCGCTGATCGCTTCGGCCGAAGGCCAAGAGGCGTGCGTTTGCGACCTGACCGAACCCGTCGGCCTGTCCCAACCCACGGTTTCGCACCACCTGAAGACTCTCGTCGACGCTGGCTTGCTAACCAGGTCAAAACGAGGAACCTGGTCGTTCTACGCGATCGTGCCTGCGGCACTCGCCGATCTGGCACAACTACTGCAAAACCCGACTTAGAAGTCGGCCAAGGCCTTTTGGTAGGCGGCGGTGGCGTCGTCGCTGAAGGTATTGAAGATGACCTGGATGTCTGCGGCCGGGTGATCGCGAAGCCAGCTGTCGACGGTGCTTATCGCGACCTTTGCCGCTTGCTCGACCGGGTAGCCGAAGGCGCCAGTTGAGATCGCGCAAAACGCTAGTGATTCGGCCGAGATCGCCGCGGCAGCGTCTAGACAAGAGCGGTAGCAACTCGCAAGTTGTTCGGCTTGAGCCGCAGTGGGGGAGTCGTTGCCGACGATCGGCCCAACGGTGTGGATTACGTTTTTGGCTCGCAGGTGATAACCGGCGGTGACCATGGCCGCCCCGATCGGCTCGAGCTGACCTTGAGCGTCCATGTATTCAGCGCACTCATGTCGAAGTTCTGGACCGGCGGCGGCGTGAATAACGTTGTCGATGCAAAGGTGCCCAGGTACGAAACAGCCCAGCAATTGCTCATTTGCGGCATTGACGATCACGTCGACCTTCAAGGTCACGATGTCGCCCTGCCAAAGGCTCGCCCGGGTGAGAGGGCCGGACAACTTGCCAAGACGCGGCAAGTCGGCCGACTCAACCAAC
>JAPXRA010000076.1:0-7649 GCA_033813795.1 Aeromicrobium sp.
GAGGCGCCGCGATTCCGCAACACATCCGGCCCGGACAACGCTGGTGGTACACCCACGAACGGCTCCGGCGTGCCTATCGCCAACTGGCGAAACTAGCCCAGAACCAACACCTGTTCACATATTTGCTGGCCGAACTGGAGCCCTTGAAAATCGCCTCGACAACCAACCACATCGAAGGCGGCATCAACGCCGGCCTACGAGAACTCCTACGTCACCACCGAGGAATGCCACCAGAACACCAGCGCCGAGCAATCGAATGGTGGCTACACGCACACGCCCTGACCGCACCCAAACCAGCCGACCTGATCCGCCCAGAACACCACCAGCCCAAACCCAAACAGCCAGTCCCCGATGAACCCATCGGACCAGCCCAATACGACACCGGACTCACCGCCGAAGAAGGCCTCTGGACCCGGAAAGGCTGGGCAGGACGCTCACACTAGCCCCGACACGCCCGAACCCATCCACACGTTTTGTCCTATAACCCGAAAAGTCAATTTGCCACTGTGCCGCTGGTCACATTGACGGGGCGCTAATTCGGGATACCAAATGCGAAGACCCCCTGCGTCTGGTGACGCAGAGGGTCTTTCACGAACTGGTAGCCCCGACGGGATTCGAACCCGCGCTACCGCCTTGAGAGGGCGGCGTGCTAGGCCGCTACACAACGGGGCCAGCGGTGAGAAACGCTATCAGACAAAGTCCGATAAATTCTCGCTGGGGTACTAGGACTCGAACCTAGAATGGCGGTACCAGAAACCGCTGTGTTGCCAATTACACCATACCCCAAGGGGTATCAGATCACCGTCGTTTGGCGGCTCTCCGAACCAAGGGAACACTTTACCGGACACGCATCGATGTGCCCAAACCGGGGTTTGGGCACATCACTCATAGAGCAGCGTCGAGCCTAGTTAGCGAGGTTTCGCGCCCCAACAACTCCATCGATTCGAACAGCGGCGGCGAGATCCGACTACCTGTGACCGCCACCCGAACCGGTCCGAACGCTAACCGCGGCTTGAGTTCAAGATCCTCGATCAACGCCTTACGCAGCGCCGCTTCGATCGCCTCGGTCGTCCATTCCTCAACGTCGGTCAGTGCCACCACTGCTGCGGCAACAACCTTGCGACCGTCTTCGTTCAACAGTTTGGCGGCGTCGGCTTCATCAACCACGAAGCCCTGGCCAACAAACAAGAATCCGAGCATGCTGGCCGCTTCGGTCATCAGATTGCTGCGCTCTTGGACCAGCGGCGCGGCCTTGGCCACGAGTTCGGCATCGACTCCCGCCGGCAGATACGCCAACAGTCGATCAACGAAATCCGTTGGCGACAGCAGTCGGACGTGGTCGCCGTTGATCGCTTCGCACTTCTTGATGTCGAATTTCGCCGGGTTGGGGTTGACTCGTTCGACCTCGAACGCCGCGGTCATCTCGGCCATCGAGAAGATGTCGCGGTCCTCGGCAATCGACCAACCCAACAGGGCCAGGTAGTTCAACAAGCCCTCAGGCAAAAAGCCCTGATCGCGGTAGCCAAGCAGATTCGATTCGGGGTCACGCTTGGACAACTTCTTGTTGCCCGAACCCATCACATAGGGCAGGTGGCCGAAGCGTGGCGTGGAGCCACTTCCCACACCGATCTCCGCAAACGCTTCATACAGCGCCATCTGCCGCGGCGTCGAACTCAAGATGTCTTCGCCTCGCAAAACGTGGGTGATCCCCATCATCGCGTCGTCGACCGGGTTGGTCAGCGTGTAGAGCGGCTGACCGTTCGCCCGCACAATGACGAAGTCCTGCACGTTCTCGGCGCCAAAAGTGATCGGACCGCGCACCAAATCGTCGAACGTCCAGTCCTTGGCCGGCATCTTGAACCGGATCACCGGCTCGCGACCTTCGGCCTCGAACGCCGCCTGCTGCTCGGGCGTCAAGTCCCGGTGCAGGCCGTCGTAGCCGCTCGGCTTGCCGGCCGCTCGGGCCGCCTCACGGCGCTGCTCCAGTTCCTCGGCGGTGTCGTACGCCTTGTAGGCGAACCCGGCCTCCAACAGTCGCTTGGCCACATCGGCGTAGATGTCCATCCGCTCGCTTTGGCGATACGGACCGTTCGGTCCGCCTACCTCGACACCCTCGTCCCAGTCCAAGCCCAACCAGCGCATCACATCGATCAGCAGGTCATAAGACTCTTGGCTGTCGCGGGCCGCGTCGGTGTCTTCGATCCGGAAAACGAACTTACCGCCGTTGTGGCGGGCGAACGCCCAACTGAACAGCGCGGTACGCGCCATCCCGACGTGCGGGTTGCCGGTCGGCGAGGGGCAGAACCGCGCCACGACATCGGCGCCGGTCGCTTCGGTCCAACGGGTCTCACTCATCTTCCACCACCGGGTTCGTCAAGGTGCCAAGTCCGTCAATCGTGATGGAAACCTGGTCACCGGGTTGCATTGGGCCGACCCCTTCTGGGGTGCCGGTCAAAATAACGTCCCCTGGCAGCAGGGTCATGAAACTAGACACGAACTGCACGATCTGCGACACATCGAACACCATGTCGCTGGTGCGGCCGTCCTGCTTGGTTTCGCCATTCAATTCGGTCTTGATCCGCACGTCTGCCGGGTCGAAGTCGGTCTCGATCCACGGGCCAAGCGGACAAAACGTGTCGAACCCTTTTGCCCGAGTCCACTGACCGTCACGCGCCTGCAGGTCGCGGGCGCTGACGTCGTTTGCGATGGTGTAGCCGTAGATCACCTTAGAAACATCCGCGGCGTCGATGTTTCGACAGATCCGACCAATCACAACCGCCAACTCGCCCTCGAAGTGGACGTTTTGCGACTGCTTCGGGTAGAAGATCGGTTCGCCCGGTCCGATCACTGACGTGTTCGGCTTGAGGAAGATCAGCGGCTCGGCTGGCACCTCGCCACCCATCTCGGCGGCGTGGCCGGCGAAGTTCTTGCCCACGCCGATCACCTTGCTGCGCGGGATCACCGGGGTCAGCAGTCGAACCTCGTCGAAGGCGAGTTTCTCGCCGGTCAACTCCAGCGGGGTGTACATCGGGTCGCCCTTGATTGGGGCAATGATCTGGGTGTCACCGTCTTGGCCGACAACCCCGAAGCGGGGGTCGTCGTCACCGGCGAATCGGACAACGCGCATACCCGCCAGCCTACCGAGCGGCACTACTGCTGCGTTTGGGCCATGCCGTTAGGCCGAGCCGTAGCGGCGCTGGCGTTGCGCGTACTCCTCAATTGCCGCCCAAAGCGCCCGCCGATCTACGTCTGGCCAAGCGATGTCACTGAACACGAGTTCGGCGTAGGCGGACTGCCACGGCAAGAAGTTGCTGGTGCGCTGCTCCCCCGAGGTGCGCCAAAACAGGTCGACGTCGGGCATCCACGGCTCGTCGAGGTAACGCGCGAACGTAGCCTCAGTGATCTTGTCTGGGTTTATCCGCCCGGCCTGAACATCTTTGGCCAGCGCAGCCGCCGCGTCAGCGATCTCGGCCCGACCGCCGTAGTTGACGCACATCGTCAAGGTGCACACGGTGTTGTGCTTGGTGAGCTCCTCGGCCGCCTCGAGTTCGCGGATGACGCTGCGCCAAAGCCTCGGCCGCCGGCCCGCCCAACGCACCCGCACCCCCAACTCATGCATTTCGTCGCGCCGGCGACGGATCACATCGCGGTTGAAGCCCATCAGGAACTTCACTTCCTCCGGCGACCGCTTCCAGTTCTCAGTGCTGAACGCATATGCGCTAACCGCCTTGACGCCCACTTCGATCGCGCCTTCGACTACGTCGAACAGCGCCGCCTCGCCGGCCTTGTGACCCTCGGTTCTAGGTAACCCGCGGTCTTTGGCCCAGCGGCCGTTGCCGTCCATCACGATCGCCACATGCTTTGGTACCTGCTCGAGTGCAAGTACCGGTGGCTTCGCGCCGGAAGGGTGAGGATACGGAGAACGAGTCATCAGCGGTCCACGTGAGCTAGGGAGCGCAATGAACGCTCAAGGTGCCAAGAAAGGTAGTTCGCCACAATTGTGCTGGCCTCACGGCGAGTACGAGCGTCTGCCTGTTGCACGACCGGCCAGTCCCCCACCAACAAGGCAGCCAATAGTTCAACCGTCGCCGCCGCCGGCACCGAGGCGCCTGGGACTCGGCACTGGTCGCAAAGCATGCCACCAGAACCAGAGTGGAAGTAGCGGTTCGGCCCGGCTAACCCGCACCGTGCGCAACCATCAAACGACGGTGCGTAACCGGCGATCGCGAGCGAACGCAACTGAAAGGAGTCAAGGAGAACCCCCGGCGACTGACGTTGCTCGGCCAAAGCCCGCAAGGCCCCCACCAGCAGGTGGTACTGCTGCACCGACGGTTCGGAAGTTTCCGAAACTAGCCGTTCGGCGGTCTCGAGCATTGCTGTGCCGGAGGTGAACGCGGCATAGTCGGCGCCCAAGTGCAAGGCAAACGGATCGATGGTCTCAACCTGAGCCACGATGTCGAGGCTGCGCCCCTCGGCGAACTGAACGTCGATGTGCATGAACGGTTCGAGCCGAGCGCCGTAACGGCTCGAGGTTTTACGCACGCCGCGACCGACTGCTCGCACCACGCCCCGGCCTCGGGTCAGCAGGGTGATGATCCGGTCTGCTTCGCCGAGTTTTTGGGTGCGCAGCACTACTGCCGTCTCGCGATAGGTGCCCACTGCCCCATTGTGCCCGGAACAATTCGTCGATTTATTACCCACGCCCGCCGAAGTGGTGAAAGCATCAGTTCAGCACACCTAGGAGAACTATGCGCCTGCTGCTCGCTCTGACCTTGATCGCTGGCTTTGCTTCGCCTGCCTATGGCGACCAAGGCGCTGACGACCCGCTGATGTCGGGACAGAAATCTGGCGCAAGAGCCGTTCAGGCGCTGGGCCCGAACCTCGCGGCTGCCGCCGAAATCAATGGCCTTGAAGTCGGCGAGTTCAAAGAACTCCTTCAAACCGACTCGACCGCCTGGGTCGACTCGACCGGCAGAGTTTCCTTTCGCGAGGAGATCCCGGCACCAAACCCCAAACCTGCCGCAGTACCCTCGGCCCCGTATCCGTTAGCTGACACGTTCAATCTCCACAGTCTGCCCGGCGCTCAACGAACCATCGCCTTGCACTTTGGCACCCGCACGATCGCCAACTCAATTTGGAATACTGAAAGCGACGTTCCGGCAAAGTCTTATGACGGCTACGACACCGACGGCAACCCCGGCTCGTTTTCCGATACCGAAAAGGCCGAGATTCAAGAGGTATGGCGCCGGGTGGCCGAAGACTTCGCACCCTTTGCCGTCAACGTGACCACTGCCCCGGTGACCGAAAACCAGATCACCCGCACGAACGCCAGCGACCAAGTGTTTGGCACCACCGCGTTCATCACCAACGACTTAGAACTGCCGCAGTTGACCTGCAGCGACCTTTGCGCCGGGATCGCTTATATCAATGTATTCGACACTACTTGGAAGCACTCCTTCACCCAGCCCGCGCTCGTCTTCGCCTCGAAGATCTACGACACCGCGTACCTGGCCGAGACTGTTAGCCATGAAGTAGGTCACAACCTGTCCCTCAACCACGACGACACGAGCACGTTCGACTACTACCAAGGTCACGGGGGCTGGGCACCGATCATGGGTTCACCGGCCTATCCGATTTCGCAGTGGAGTCGAGGCGACTATGTCGGCGCGACAAATCAGGAAGACGACATTTCGCAGATCGCCACCCACGGTGCGCCGCTAAGAACTGACGATTTCACTGCCGGTCCGGGCCTTGACACGAACCCGGCCGCAAGCAGAACCGGCGTGATCGGGCACGCCGCCGATATCGACATGGTCAACGTCGGGGTCTGCAGTGGACAGTCGACCATTTCGGCAAAGTCTGAGGGCAACCTAGACATTGAGTTGACCTTGGTCGACCCGGCCGGAAACACGGTCGAATCGGCGAACCCAATCTCAGCCGGATCCCAGTCCGCCGACTACGCGACCGGGCTTGATGCCAGCATCACGACGTCCCTGCCGCATGGTCGGTACTTCGCCAAGATAGACGGGGTCGGGCGCGGGTCTTGGGCCCAAGGCGGCTACGACGACTACGGCAGCATCGGTCAATGGACGCTGACCACCACCTGCGACGTCTCCCCTATGCCGCTTGCCCCCAGTGCGGTACGTCATCTGGCCGTTGAGGTAGACCACGTCAACCGAAGCGCGACGCTGACGTGGCTGGAGCCGGGTGAGCTTGGCAGTGAGCCAACTGTTGAATACGAGGCCCTGCTCGATGGCGAGCCGATCTCGTTCACCGAAACCGCCGATGGGGCCACGGCAACCTTGCAAAACCTGGTCCGGGAGCAAACCCACCAAGTTTCAGTCGTGGCAAAGAACTCGGTCGGTAGTTCGCCAGCGGCCGAACTCAGTTTCGCGGTGGCGAGTTTCCCGGTGCCAAAGAACCTGTCGGCCAAGGCCGGCGACGGTCAAGTCGACTTGGCTTGGGACTCGCCGACCGGCTTTGTGTACCTGGCTGGTTGGCGCGTTCAGATCGGGGAATATACCCAAGATCTACCGGGGTCGGCGCGGTCGGTGCGACTGAGCCGAACCGCTGACTTGGCACTCAAGAACGGGACTTCATATGTCGCGACCGTAACCGCGCTAATCGACGGCGAGGTGGGTCCAGCAACGGCCGCAGCCACAGTTTCCTTCCGGCCTTCTGGAGTTCCCGGGCGCCCCGGCATCGGCCGAGCCACCTCCGGCGCAAAGGGCGGGAAATCCCAAGCCACGGCACGCTGGTCAACCGCGGCCACCAACGGCGCCACCATCTTGGGCTATCAGGTGTTCGCTCAACGTTTGGCCGGCTCGAGAGTCACCAAAACCTACAGTTCGAAGGTGTTGTCTTCGCACTCACGCAGTTTCACCATGACGCTGCCGAAGGGCAATTATCGGTTCGTGGTCCGCGCCAAGAACGCCAACGGCTGGAGCCCGCTGAGCAGTCGCTCGGCAAAGGTATCGGCCCGCTAGGTCCTCAACCGAAGTCGACGCCTTGGGCCAGCGGCAACTCGGTGGAGTAGTTGATCGTATTCGTGCTGCGCCGCATGTAGTTTCGCCACGCATCCGAGCCTGATTCACGGCCACCTCCAGTGTCCTTTTCGCCGCCGAAAGCGCCGCCGATCTCGGCGCCTGAGGTGCCGATGTTGACGTTTGCGATGCCGCAGTCAGAACCGGTGGCCGAGACAAACTGTTCGGCTTCGCGCACGTCCAAGGTGAAAATCGAACTCGACAGACCTTGAGCGACTTCGTTGTGCAATTCGATGGCTTCGGCAAAGTCACGGTAGCTGAGCAAGTACAAAATAGGCGCGAACGTCTCGGCCTTGACGATTTCGCTCTGCTGCGGCATCCGCACGATCGCCGGACGAACATAGTTCCCGCCCGCGCCGACCGCCACCTCCGTCCCACCGGTCAGCACGGTGCCGCCTTCGGCCTTGGCCTGGTCGATTGCTGCGGCAAATGAGGTTGCCGCCGCCTGGTCGATCAGCGGGCCAACTAGGGTGTCTGAATCGAGCGGTGAGCCGATAGGGAGTGTTTCGTAAGCCGTAACCAAAGCCGCGGCCAACACATCGGTGACCGATTCGTGCGCGATCACTCTGCGGGTGGAGGTGCAGCGCTGTCCAGCAGTGCCGACCG
>JAPXRA010000077.1:0-7627 GCA_033813795.1 Aeromicrobium sp.
GGTTCTTGAAGGCTTATGTCGAGACGAGCGAGGATCCCGACGCCGAAGGCGACGACCAGCAAACGAAGTTGCCGAATCTGGCCGAAGGCGATGCGGTGAAGGTGCTCGACCTGTCGGCGGTCAGTCACCAGACCAAGCCGCCGGCGCGGTTCACCGAAGCGAGCCTGATCAAGGAGTTGGAAGATCGCGAGATCGGCCGTCCTTCGACGTACGCCTCAATCGTGAACACGATCCAGCAGCGCGGTTACGTCTACAAGAAGGGCACGGCGCTCGTCCCGGCTTGGGTTGCCTTTAGCGTGATTCGGCTGATGGAGCAGCACTTTGGTCGGTTGATTCAATACGAATTCACCGCCGAACTGGAGGATGTGCTCGATCAGATTTCGAACGGCCAGCGAGAACGCCAAGCGGTCTTGGAGTCGTTCTGGGCCGGCACCGACGAGGGCAGCACCGGGCTCAAGCGGTTGATCGAGAACTTGCCAGACATCGACGCCCGCGGCCTCTCGACGTTCGAACTCGGCGAGCAGATCGCGGTGCGGGTGGGCCGATACGGGCCGTACGTCGAAGGTCCCCCGGCGGCGACGACCGATGGCGCCGACGCGACGCCGACCCGGGCGAACATCCCAGAGGATTTGCCTCCCGACGAGTTGACCTTGGCCAAGGCAAAAGAACTGCTGGCCACCCCGGCCGGAGTAGAAAAAGAGTTGGGTGTCCATCCCGAGACGGGCCTGGCGATCACGGCGAAGTCGGGCCGGTTTGGTCCCTACGTCACCGAAGCGTTACCTGAAGGCGCGAAGAAGGGCGCCAAGGCGCGCACGGCCAGTTTGTTCAAGTCGATGGACCTGGACACGGTGACCTTGGAGCAGGCGGTGCAGTTGTTGACGCTGCCGCGCGTGGTTGGTGCCGACGCCGATGGCACCGAGATCACTGCGCAAAACGGGCGCTACGGGCCGTACTTGAAGAAGGGCACCGATTCGCGGTCGCTCGAAGCCGAAGACCAACTGCTGACGATCACGCTCGAGCAGGCCCAAGCGATCTACGCTCAGCCGAAGTCCTATGGCCGAAAGGCCGCGGCGGCGCCATTGAAGGAACTGGGCGAGGACCCCACCAGCGGCAAACCGATCGTGGCCAAGGACGGCCGATTTGGCATGTACGTCACCGATGGGGAGTACAACGCGACCCTTCGCAAGGGCGACGATCTGGAGACCCTGACGCACGAGCGGGCGGTCGAACTGTTGGCTGAGCGCCGGGCCAAGGGGCCAGCCAAGAAGTCTGCGAAGAAGACCGCGAAGAAGACGGCCAAAAAGACCGCGAAGAAAACTGCGAAGAAGACCGCCAAGAAGGCACCAGCGAAGAAGACGACGAAGAAAGCTGCGAAGAAGGCCTGACTCGGGCCCGGTGTAACCCTCGAAAGGTCGGCGAAGTGGGGTCAAGCGGTGGCTTCGCGGGGGTCAAATTGTTGGCCCACGGGGGTCAACTTGGACCGCGTGGGTGACAAGCTGGCGTCTAGAGGTCTAGCCTGCGGATCGTGAACTACTCGATGACGCAACGACTCGGTGCTGAAACCCTCGGAACTTTCTGGCTGGTCTTTGGTGGTGCGGGAACCGCGATCTTCGCCACCACGAACCCAGACGTGGGCGTGGGCTGGTTGGGCGTGGCGCTCGCCTTCGGCTTGACCGTGCTCACCGGTGCGTACGCTTTTGGCCCGGTATCTGGTGGCCACTTCAATCCGGCCGTGTCAGTTGGGCTCGCCTTTGCCAAGCGGTTCGACTGGAAGGACGTTCCCGGTTACGCCGCCGCGCAGGTCGTCGGCGCATCGATCGCCGGTGCGGTCTTGTTGCTGATCGCCAAGGGAATCGATGGCGGTTTCGATCCGGTCGAAACTGGGTTTGCAACGAACGGCTTTGGTGAACGTTCCCCAATGGGCTACAACCTGACTTCAGTTTTGGTCGCCGAAATAGTGCTAACCGCGGTGTTCTTGTTCGTGATCTTGGGCGCCACCGCCAAGCGCGCAGCCGTCGGGTTTGCCGGCTTGTCCATCGGTTTGACTCTCACCTTGATTCACCTAATCAGCATCCCGATCTCCAACACCTCGGTGAACCCGGCTCGCTCACTCGGCGTAGCTTGGTTCGCCGGTCCGGACGCGTTGATGCAAGTTTGGGTGTTCATCCTCGCTCCGGTCATCGGTGCGGCGATTGCCGGACTGCTGCACGACCTGATTCTTGGCCCCGACCACGAGCACGAGTCGGCCTGAGTCACCCAAATTGAGCCGGTGTCTGGGCCACTGGCTAGGCTCGCCGTATGCAGTTGACCTCTGAGCCGAAGCCGACCTCAACTGGTGTTTTTGTTGCCTTTGAGGGCGGCGAGGGTTCAGGCAAGTCGACGCAGTCGAAACTTCTAGCCGCTTGGTTGGAGTCACTCGGGCACAAGGCGTTGCTCACGCGCGAGCCGGGCGGAACCGAGGTGGGGGCTGCGTTGCGGTCGATCCTGCTAGATCCAGCGACCGGTTCCCTTTCGCCTCGAACCGAAGCGTTGATCTACGCCGCCGATAAGGCTGAACACGTCGACACCCTGATTTTGCCGGCACTTGCCCGCGGCGAAGTGGTGATCACCGATCGCTACGTCGACTCGACCTTGGCCTACCAAGGTGCCGGCCGGGACTTAGCGATTGCTGAACTCGAACCGCTGGCGAGGTGGGCAACGTCGAATCTCCGCCCTCATCTGACCGTGGTGTTAGATGTGGATCCGCGTATTGGATTGGGTCGCGCTGGGGAGCCGGATCGGATCGAAAGTGAGCCGATTGAGTTTCACGACCGGGTGCGCCAGCACTTCCTGGAACTGGCTGCCGCTGACCCGGAACACTACGTCGTGTTGCCCGCAGACCAAGACCCGCAAGCTATCCATCGCTCGGTTCAAGCGTCGATCGAGCCGTGGCTGACCCAAGTGAGTGCGCGCTGATGGCCACTTCGGTTTGGGCCGAACTCGTCGGCCAAGAACGCGTGGTGGAGGTGCTTCAAGACGCGGTCGCAGGTCAGATGACGCACGCTTGGCTGTTCACCGGGCCGCCTGGCTCGGGCCGGTCGAATGCGGCATTGGCGTTCGCGGCGGCGCTGCAATGCGAAGCTGGCGGCTGCGGAAGTTGCCATTCGTGCGTGACTGCTGCGGCCGGTTCGCACCCAGACATCGCGGTGATCAACACCTCGGGTTTGAGCATCGGTGTCGAGGCCGCCCGTGATGCGGTTCGCCGGTCTGCGCTGCACCCGTCGAGCGGGAAGTATCAGATTCTGGTGGTCGAGGACGCCGATCGACTGACCGAACAGGCGGCCAACGCGCTCCTCAAATCGATCGAGGAACCGGCCCCAGCGACGGTGTGGCTACTGTGTGCCCCGGCGGTCGAGGACGTGCTCATGACGATCCGGTCTCGCTGTCGGCCGGTTTTGCTGCGGACCCCGCCGATCACCGCAGTGGCCGAGTTGTTGACTGTGCGCGACGGGTTGGACCCGCAGGTGGCCAAGGCGGCCGCGGCTGCCGCCCAAGGACATATCGGCCGGGCTAGAGCGTTGGCGAAGGACGAACACGCCCGAGCGCGCCGGGCAGAGATCCTCGCTTTGGCGATAAACCTGCGATCGCTCGGCGACTGTCTCACTGCCGCCAAGTCGATCGACGCCGAGGCAACCGCCCGGGCGAAGGTTCGCTGTGACGTGCTGGACGCAAAGGAGTCCGAGGCGCTGGCGCAATCTTGGGGCGTGGAAGAGCGTGGTCGGCGTCCGGCCGGGTACGCCGGGGCGCTGTCGGCGTTGTCGAAGGAACAGGACCGCAGGCGAAAGCGAATGGCTCGCGATTCGATCGACGGGGTCTTGTTGGATTTGCTTTCGCTGCAACGCGATGTGCTTGCCGTGCAGTTGGCTACTGGTGCCGAACCGATCAACACCGAGGCTGGTGCCGGGATCTCGGCGTTGGCCGAGCAGCGGTCGGTAGAACTTACGCTCGGTGCGATCGACGCGATCATGGAGTGTCGGTCGGCGCTGGAAGCGAACGCGGCGCCACTGTTGGCGCTGGAACTGATGATGACGAGGTTTTTGCCATGAAGCGATTGTTTATTGGGTTGGTTGCGCTGCTGCTGATCGTTGGTCTGGTGGCAACTGGCGTCACGGTGTTCTTGGCCAACCAGAAGCAATCGGCTCCAGAACCGACCGGCGAACAGGCGCCAGCAGGGCTCGAGCGGTTCTACACCCAAAAACTCAGTTGGACCGAGTGCGAAAAGGATGACTGCACTCGGGTCGAGGTCCCAGTCGACTACCAAGACCCGAGCGGGGAGACGATCAAACTCGACGTCCGTCGGGTACGGGCCACCGGCAAGGGTGGTTCGGTGATTTTCACCAATCCGGGGGGTCCGGGTGGATCGGCAACCGATTTCGCGGGCTATGTGGCCAGCGGGCTCTCCGACAAGGTGCGCCGCACTCATGACGTGGTCGGCGTAGACCCGCGTGGAATCGGTAACAGCACGCCGTTGGAGTGCTTGTCTGACAAAGCGTTCGATAGGTTCATCGACACCGACCCCGACCCGGAAACAGATGCCGAAATCGCCGCGTTGAGCCAGTCGGTTCGGGGGATGGGCGAGGCCTGCGAACAGAATTCCGGCAGCTTGGCTGCTCACGTTTCTACCGAAGAAGTTGCCCGCGATCACGACATCGTTCGGGCTCTGCTGGGTCAAGAGAAGATGATCTGGTTCGGGTTCTCCTACGGCACTCAGTTGGGTGCCACCTACGCTGAACTGTTCCCCGAGAAGGTCGGCAAGATGGTGCTTGACGGCGCCGTCGATGTTTCGTTGGATTCGGTGGAAAGCGGGCTAGGCCAGGCCGAAGGTTTCCAGTTGGCGCTGGAGTCCTACTTGGCCGATTGTTTGGCCGAGGATGTTTGCCCGGTTGGTTCCAGCGTGGAAAACGCCTCGGCGAACATCGCCGAAATGATGGACCGATTGAACGAAGACCCGATCACGGTGCCAAGCGGTCGCAAACTCACCGCCGGTAGGGCGTTTTATGGCATTGCGATGGCGCTGTATTCCAAGGATTCCTGGGACTATCTGACTACTGCGCTAGAGGGTCTGGCGAAACGGGACGGCCGGGTGCTGCTGATCCTCAGCGACGCCTACTTTGAACGCAAGTCCGACGGTTCTTTTGCGAATAACTCCGGTCAGTCCATCTACGCGGTCAACTGCCTCGATACCGATGACGCGCCGAACCTTGCCCAAACTCAAGCGGCGCTGCCGAGGTTCCGACAGGCCTCACCAGTTTTCGGTGCGGCCTTGGGCTGGGGCGTGATGGCGTGCCATGACTGGCCGATCGATGGGTTGCATCCGCAGCAGCCAGTCAAAGCCGCCGGTGCGCCGCCGATTCTGGTGGTCGGCACCACCAAGGACCCGGCGACGCCATTTGAGTGGTCGCGAGCGATGGCCGATCAGCTTGAGACAGGCGTGCTGCTTACCCGCGAAGGCGACGGGCACACGGCATACCTTTCGGGCAACAAGTGCATCAAGGCCGCCGTTGACGACTACTTGATGACCGGAGACGCGCCCAAGGACGGAACCGTCTGCGGCGAGTGAGCCCAGATCAGTCGCGGAACGCTTCGTGGTGGCGGATCACTTCGCTGATGATGAAGTTCAAGAACTTCTCCGCGAACGCCGGATCTAGGTCGGCCTCTGCGGCCTTCTCGCGGAGCCGTTCGATCTGGTCGGCTTCGCGATTGGGGTCTGCTGGCGGCAGATCGTGGACGGCTTTGAGTTGGCCGACGCGTTTGGTGCACTTGAACCGTTCGGCCAATAGGTGAACAAGGGCCGCATCGATATTGTCGATGCTGCCGCGAATGTCGTTGAGTTCGGCTTGAGTCGCTGCGTCCACGCGCCGATCATACGGTCCGAACCCGGGTTGGAACAGCAACGCCTCGAACCGGTATAGTCCAGACTTGGTTCGGCGGGCGATCCTCGCCGAATCTTGCCGCCTTAGCTCAGTCGGTAGAGCATCTCACTCGTAATGAGAAGGTCGTCGGTTCGATTCCGACAGGCGGCTCCACCAGAATCCGCCCGATGGCGCATCACTTGTCGTTATCAAGCGCGACTGCTTTGTAGCCCAGCACGTTCGCCTCCTTCGTTGTTTCGGCCAGATCAATCTGACGATCGAAACATTCGAGGCTGCCGCCAAACTCACTCCAGCGTTAAGGCTTTCCTTGGGCTGCCCGGCCGGCGAGTTCGTGACCGTTTTACGAATCGAATCGAATCGGAGCTCGAGCACGCAAAAAAGTTCTTGACCTCGAACTGGTGTTCGAGTACGATCGGACTATGGGTAGCGCGATTGAGAATTTGAGCGGCGGAGTTGCTGCGTTCGATGCCGCGCTTGCTTTCGATCTTGATTCGCTGACTGCGGCCGAGTTGGTTTCGGCGGCCTCCACGGTGCAGTCGATCATTAGTCGGGCGCAGCGACTGCATCTTGCGCTCACTTCGGCCGGGTCTCGCAAGGATGCGCATAAGGCGGCTGGGTTGGGTTCGATGGAGTCGCTAGTCGCTGCCGATTCTGGTTTGTCTCGGCGGGATGCGGCAAAGCATTTGAAGCTGGCCTCGCAACTGGAGACTGCGCCGGTGTTGGAGTCGCAGATGTCGAAACCTGGGATGAGCCCGGCTAAGGCCCACGTGGTGGCCAAAGCCCTCGATGACCTGCCGCCAGACCTGACGGCCGCTGAGCGCAGCCAGGTTGAGGCCGATCTGGCCGAGGCCGCGCCCGGCATGCTTCTTGAGCAACTGCAGCGCAAAGCCAAGCGAGCCGTTGAAGTAGTTGACCGCGATCGCGCTGACCGGATTCAGAACGCCGAACTCACCCACCTTGAAGAAGTCGCGGTCACGAAGACCGAGTTTTGGATGACGACTGCTGATGAGCACGGCATGGTCAAAGGCGGCTTCGTCCTCGACGCGCTTACTGCCGACATGCTCAGGTCTGCCATCGAAGCGAAAACCAGTCCGCGGCGCCGGACCGACAACCTCGACACCGAGACTGGTGAACTGACTCTTGACGACGCGACGCTTGATGCGCCGCCGTCCTACAAGGAACGCTCAGGGGCGGCGTTCGCAGACCTCTTGCGCCACCTACCGACCGGAGAGTTCGGTAACCATGGCGGAGTCGCCGCCACCCTCATGGTCACGATCAGTGAAGACTCACTGCGCGGCCGCTGCGACCAAGCCGGAGTGACCGAGCATGGCACGGCCGTTTTGGCCGGCGAACTACGCAAACTGGCCTGCGGGGCCGGCCTGCTTCCTGCAGTGTTGGGCGCCAAGTCGCAGGTCCTAGACCTTGGCCGGGCACAACGGCTTCACTCGCCAGCACAACGCCGGGCTTTGGCTCATCGTGATTTGGGTTGCGCGTTCCCGGACTGTGACCGACCGCCCGGCTGGACCGAAACCCACCACATCCAACCCTGGAGCAGCGAGGGCGAAACCACCATCGACAACGGAGTCCTGCTCTG
Organism: Aeromicrobium sp.; assembly: GCA_033813795.1. GTDB lineage: Bacteria > Actinomycetota > Actinomycetes > Propionibacteriales > Nocardioidaceae > Aeromicrobium. Next base: position 7,507 of record JAPXRA010000077.1, read on the forward strand.
CAGCCACCACCACCGAACCATCCACACCACCGGCTGGCGAATCGAACTCAATCCAAAAGACCGACGGCCGGACTTCTATCCACCCGGAGCCAGTCGGCCGAGAAGAAATACGAGATATCAC
>JAPXRA010000078.1:0-7607 GCA_033813795.1 Aeromicrobium sp.
TCCAATTCGGCTCGAACTACTTCAAATGCGAGCTGCGGACCGTAGCCTTTGCGGGCGAGCATCGCCACCAAACGACGGGTCTGGACTTGGCGATCAAGGCCGCGGACGGTGCGGAGTTTTCGTTGCACCAGTTGGTGCGCGAGTTGACGTTCAAGCCCCGGATCGATTTCGGCAAGCACCGCGTCAACGATGTCATCGTCGACTTGCTTGGCTCGCAGTTCAAGTCGAAGCACCGAAGCGGCCAAGCCTTTGCCTCGACTTCGTGATTCGACCCACGCCCTAGCGAAACGCTCATCGTCGACCAACCCCTCGGCCTGGAGTTGATCGACGATGAAACCTGCAAGCTCTTGATCGAAATCGCGCTTTGCGAGCGAATCAAGTAGTTCGCCACGGCTGCGCTCGCGGACGGCCAGACGATCCATTGCGATCGTCCGGCCGGCCACGATTCGGGCCCGTTGTTCGACCGGGTCAATCATCAGAACTCGGCCGCTGACCGATCGCCGTTCAAGTCGTCAACTACGTCCGCCGGATCAGCTGGCTGATCTACTTGGGGGCCGATGCCGAGGTGTTCTTTGATTCGCTTCTCGAGCTCATCGGCCAGATCCGGATTGTCGCGAAGGAAGTTACGCGCGTTCTCTTTGCCTTGGCCGAGCTGATCGCCGTCGTAGGTGTACCAAGCGCCGGCTTTGCGGACGAACCCTGCGTCGACGCCAAGATCGATCAAGCTGCCTTCTCGGCTGATGCCTTGGCCGTACATGATGTCGAACTCGGCCTGCTTGAACGGCGGGGCGACCTTGTTCTTGACGACCTTGACTCGAGTGCGGTTACCCACCGGCTCGGTACCGTCTTTGAGCGTCTCGATCCGGCGGACATCCAGGCGAACCGAAGCGTAGAACTTGAGCGCCTTACCGCCGGTGGTGGTTTCTGGCGAACCGAACATCACGCCGATCTTTTCGCGCAATTGGTTGATGAAGATCGCCGTGGTGCCCGAACCGTTAATTGCGCCAGTCATTTTGCGCAGCGCTTGGCTCATTAGTCGGGCCTGCAGACCAACGTGACTGTCGCCCATCTCGCCGTCGATTTCGGCGCGTGGCACCAGAGCGGCCACCGAGTCGATCACGATGATGTCTAGGGCGCCAGAACGAATCAGCATGTCGGCGATTTCGAGGGCCTGCTCCCCCGAGTCGGGCTGCGAAACCAACAAAGCATCGGTGTCGACGCCGAGTTTGCGGGCGTATTCGGGGTCGAGCGCGTGCTCAGCGTCGATGAACGCCGCAACGCCGCCGGCCCTTTGAGCGTTGGCAACCGCGTGAAGTGCCACCGTGGTCTTACCCGAGGACTCCGGGCCATAGATCTCGATCACTCGACCGCGCGGCAGCCCGCCAATTCCGAGGGCAACATCCAAAGAGACCGCCCCGGTCGGGATCACTTCGATTGGGGCACGGGCTTGGTCGCCCAGCCGCATAACGGCACCCTTGCCATAAGAGCGATCGATCTGCGCCAGCGCGTTGTCGATTGCCTTTTCTTTGTTCGCCTTTTCTTTGGCGAGTTCCTTGCTGGATGCGGCACCCATGTTGCGTCCTTCGGTCGTAGTGGCTGGCCATCTTCGACGTTAGAGCGACCCTCAGACAATTTGAGCCTCTTCGACTCGCCTGTGGATGCTGTCGCTGCAAAGCGTCGGCCTGTGAACGACTCTAAAACGAACAAGTGTTCGATTCGGGCCGACACGCCGCAACAACTAGAAAATTGGCTCCGCGTAACTTTCAGCGATCGCGAGCTGGCAACTCCAGAACTTCGTGAACCGCGCGCCAAACTTGTTGCGGTTGTACGCCAGCGGCCAAAGCCTCAATGGCGGTTTGGCTACCAAGGGACGTGATGGCATATTCGCGGGCCCAGACCGTGGCATAGGGCTCACCCAGGGCAGCGTTCATCCGCTGCCAAAACTCGCTATGTCTCACGCGGCAGAAGCCTGGGCCGACTCCGGCGAAATAACCGAAACCGTGGCCAACTCGGCAGCTTCTTCAGCCGCCAGGAGAGCGCTCACGTCCAGCAGCACTTTGCTCAGCGGCACATCCAAGGCTTGAGCCAGCGCGGCAAGCAACTCTGAGCTTGCTTCCTTTTGACCGCGTTCGATCTCCGAGATGTAGCCAAGACTGACTCGGGCTCGGGCCGAAACGTCACGCAAGGTCAGGCCATCGGCAAGACGACGCGCCCGAAGCACGTCGCCAATGAGTTCACGCATCGCGGTCATCGCCATCACCTTCCTTGTCAGACTCAACATTAGTTGGGTCGAAGTTCTTCCCCAGCCTATATTGCAGGTCCGTCAAAACTTCGCGTACGGCCAAAGAACGGACTTCGGCGCGATCGGCATCAATTGACAATTCGCGCGATTGGACACCGTCTGGCCCGGCGACGGCCACGAAAACTGTGCCGGCGCGCTTACCTTCGTTCGGCCCAGGACCGGCGACGCCAGTGGTGCCGATGCCCCAATCAGCCCCGAGGCGAACCCGCACTCCGTCGGCCAGTTGCTCGGCAACGCGGTGATCGACCGTGCCAAATTGTTCGATCAGCAAAGGGTCAACACCAACGGCGTCGACTTTGACGTCTGGCTGATATGCCACCACTGCCCCCCGCACCACCTGGGAGGCGCCGGGCACATCAACCAAGGCCGCACAAACCAGTCCCCCGGTAAGCGATTCGGCCGTCGCAACTGTCTGCCCGGCGAGCGTCAATTGTTCAACAACCGTCTGGGCGGCCTCGAGCGTCACTTCGTGGCTCCTTCGGCGGTTGGTTCCCCGGTGAGATTTCGGGCATCGAATACGTATTGCACGCCGGTCGCAATCGCGACCACGAAGGCCGCAGCCATCAGCAGATGGGTGAGCCAAAGTAGACCGATGGCAACCGGCCCGTCCCAAATTTCCAACGGCAAGCAATAGCCGGCGATTGCGACCGACTGGAGCACGGTCTTGAGCTTTCCGCCCTTGCTAGCTGGCATCACAAATCCGCGGCGCACCATGACGAAGCGCATTAGGGTGATCCCCCACTCGCGCACCAACATCAGCACGACGACCACCCAGAAGAGCCAGCCCCACGGCTGGTCGTCGAAGATGACCGCCAAACCGATGAAAGCCATCCCGGTAAGCGCCTTGTCCGCGATCGGGTCGGCAATCTTGCCAAAATCGGTGATTAGATTATGTTTGCGAGCCAGATCGCCGTCGATCTTGTCGGTGGCCATGAGCAAAGTGAAGGCGGCCCAGGCCGCGATTCGGTAGCCAACGGACGCCCCACCATCATGCAGCAGGAGCCAGCCAAACACCGGCACACCGAGAATCCGCAGCACGGTCAAGGCGTTCGGTGCGTTCCAGTTGCTCGGTTTTACGTCCGGGCTCGTCGATTCCATGGGGTCAAGTATCACCTAGACCGGCGACAGCCAAGTCCAGCCAGGTACGTTTCGCGCAATCCAAAAACCCAACACCAGTACCAAGAGTCCCCAAATCCAACCAACCGGGACGCGAGAAGGATGCCAAGCGTTGAAGCCGAGCAGTCGCAGTCCCCAAGCGACCCAAGACACGAGCACGATCGGCAACAGCACGACCGCTAGCGGGTTGCGATCAAATGCAGTGCCAAAATCGCCATGGAGCATGGCATGGGTAGCGCGCAGGCTCCCGCAACCTGGGCAATACAGCCCACTGATCAGCAGGAACGGACAACTTGGATAGTGCCCGGGCTCCTCCGGCGAGAAGGTAGCCAACACCGACAACGCCCCCACTCCGGCCGCGGTGGCTGCCAGAAATGACAGCGCCCCACGCGGCCGGTCTTGACGCGGCTGCGTGGGGCTGTCTGCCTCTTGGGGCAAATCAGTAACCAGTGGTGGTGGAGAACTCGCCGCTGTTCACCGCTGCTGCGATGACGAGCACGTAGAAAATGATCGAAATCACCGAAAGAATTGCGCCGATGACGGCAGCCCAGATTGCCCACTTCTTGGCCTTGTCCGCAGAGTCCTGAGCGCCGGCGATGTCACCTGCAATGAACTTGCTGTTCACTTGGGCGGCGAAGACGATCGACACGATGCCAAGTGGCAAGCAGCAGAAGATCGTCGTCAAGATTCCCCAAACGAGATTGTTTGGCGGCGGCGTCTGTCCGTAAGGCGCGGCTGGCGGCGGAGCGTTGTAAGTCATTTGAGGTCCCCTTGTAGTTGTTAGCGGTGCTGACCCTAGCAGGCTCAGCCGACTTGAATCGAAGCAAGCACGTCGGCCAGGTCATCTGGTTTGACCAGAACATCGCGGGCTTTCGATCCTTCGCTGGGCCCAACCACGCCGCGGCTCTCCAAGATATCCATCAACCGGCCCGCTTTGGCGAAGCCGACCCGCAGCTTTCGTTGCAGCATCGAAGTGGAACCGAACTGGGTGTTGACCACCAACTCGACCGCCTGCAAGACCAGGTCCATGTCGCCGCCAATGTCATCGTCAAGTTCACGCTTAGCTTGCTGCGGTGCAGCCACGTCTTCGCGATACATCGGCTGCAGTTGGCTCTTGCAGTGCTCGACGATCGAGGCGATTTCACCTTCGGTGATCCAAGCACCCTGCATCCGCATCGCCTTGTTCGCGCCCATCGGCAAGAACAATCCGTCACCTTGACCGACCAACTTCTCGGCACCCGGCTGGTCCAAAATCACCCGACTGTCAGCCAAGGAACTGGTCGCGAACGCCAAGCGGCTGGGCACGTTGGCCTTGATCAGACCGGTCACCACATCAACGCTGGGCCGCTGGGTGGCCAAGATCAGGTGGATGCCAGCAGCACGTGCCAACTGGGTGATGCGAACGATCGAGTCCTCGACGTCACGCGGGGCGACCATCATCAAGTCGGCCAATTCGTCGACCACCACCAACAAGTAAGGATACGGCGTAATTACCCGCTCGCTGCCCGGAGGCGCCTGAACCTTGCCGGCCGCCACTGCCTTGTTGAAATCGTCAATGTGGCGGTAGCCGAAATTAGCGAGGTCGTCATAGCGCATGTCCATTTCACGCACGACCCACTGCAGCGCCTCGGCCGCCTTCTTCGGGTTGGTGATGATTGGCGTGATCAGGTGCGGGATGCCCTCATAAGCGGTTAGTTCCACTCGCTTGGGGTCGACCAAGATCATCCGAACTTCGTCTGGGGTCGAACGCATCAGCAACGAGGAGATCATCGAATTCACGAAACTCGATTTGCCCGAGCCGGTGGCACCGGCGACCAAAAGGTGCGGCATCTTGGCCAGGTTCGCCACGACGAACCCGCCTTCCACGTCCTTGCCAAGCCCGATGACCATCGGATGGTGATCGCTTCTTGCCTTGTTAGAGCGCAGCACATCGCCAAGCGAAACCATCTCTTTGTCGACGTTCGGGATTTCCACGCCGATGGCGCTCTTCCCCGGAATCGGCGACAGGATCCGCACCTCGTTCGAAGCCACGGCATAGGCGATGTTCTTACCAAGGGCGGTCACCTTCTCGACCTTGACCGCCGGACCGAGTTCGACTTCATAGCGCGTGACCGTCGGACCGCGGGTGTAACCGGTGACGGTGGCGTCAATCTGGAACTGCTCAAGCACTTCAGTTAGCCGGGCGACCACTTCGTCAGATGCGGCCGAACGTGCCTTGGGCGGCGTGCCTTCCTTGAGCGCGGTCGGTTCAGGCAGGGAGTAGACCACGTCACCGGCAAGAGCCAATTGCTCGGCGCGCGGCGGGATCGGTTCGATCGGTCGGTCTACGGCTTCGGAAGGTGCAGTTTCTGTTGCCGGGGTTTCTGGGCCGGAGTCCGCGTGGTCGACGATTACCTGGCGGTCATCGTCCGGGCCGTCGACGAGCGGGTTTTCAAACGGTTCTTCGACCGGCACGGTGCGCGGGTGACGCTTCTTGGCCGGGACCGGCTCGGTTTCGGTGGCTGCTTCGGCATCTACTTCGACCGGCTTACCGAGTCGGGCAAGCGACTTGATCCGGTCTGGCACGGCGTACAACGGCGTGGCGGTTACAACGAGCACGCCAAAAAGCACCAGCATCGTCAGGATCGGGGCGACTACCCATGGAGTCTTGAGCAGGTCGATCAAGATCGCCGAGAACAAGAATCCGACAGCCCCGCCGGCGTCAGCCATGCCGCCGTCAGCAGGGCGTGGCGTTCCGTTCGCCAAATGGACCAAGCCAAGAACACCGCCGACGATGGCCGACCAGCCAATCACCTGACGACCCGCCGGGCCGTTTCGATCCGGGTGACGCAGCGTGCGCCAGGCAACCACGACCAACAGGATCGGTACAGCCCAAGCCAACAAGCCAACTGATCCAGTCGTGATCTGGCGGATTCCGTCACCGACGAAGCCGTTGATGTTCCACCAAACTGAGGCCGCAGCGACCACTGCGAGCGACAAAAGCGCAAAGCCAACACCGTCACGGCGCTGCTCGGCGTCCAACTCGCGCGCTCCATGGCCGATGCTTCGCGCGATCGCGCCGACGACGTGAGCAATAGACAACCAAACTGCTGCGACCGCTCGGCCGAATCCTTGAACCGCAACCGCGAACGGCCCGGGGCCAGTTCTTGCCGGCTTACGGGCAGGGGGCTTCTTCGGCGCAGGCTTCTTGCGGGCCTGGCTGCCGGACGGCCGCTTGCGCGGCGGGGAAGTCGTTCGGGTCGCCATAGCAGTAAGGCTAAACCAGAACATGAGAGTTCGCGGGATTCCCACGCCGGAATTGCCCACTAGGCCAAGGAGCGCTCCGCGAGCGAATCTCGACCCAAAACGCGGTCGATCACCAACGAAACGAGCCGCGCGTCCGGCACACCGGCGCCTAGCAGCGGAGCGGTGACCACATCGGCGCCCAGTTTGCCCATCGCGGCCGAGGCTTCGCCCGAAGTCAACGCGTACTTGGAGACCACTACCCGCTTCTTGTAGGCCTTCGCGATGTCGATGGCCTCATCTACTGGGGTGCCGACGCCCTCCAACACTCCGATGTGAACTCGACCGCCCCACACCGCACTCAACAGCCTGGCAGCCAGCCTGACGTCGGCCAGCGCCCCCGGCCCGTCAGTGTGAGCCGCCACCATCACGATCGAATCGCTCGGTTTGGCGCCGGCCTCGATCAACCGCTGCGCCCCAATCTCGGCCAGTGCCCAGTTCGGCCCGATCGGCTCGGTGACTCGAACGAGGTTGTGATCGCAGCCGACTTGCCGAAGCACCGCTGCGGTGGCTTCATCGCCTGAGAGCAGCAGCGGAACCACCACCTCAGGGCCATCACTTTCGGCAAGAACGTCGGCCAGCAGCGGTTGCTGAACGTCGAGGAAAGCGTCGACCACGGCGACTTCGGTGGCAGCGCGCCGCACCGCGTTGACCAGCGAAACCACCGCAGAGCGTCCGGCGTGAGACACCGTGCCGTGGGTACACAAGATGATCCGAGTGCGCATCGCAACTTCCCCCACTAGTGAGCAGTGCCACTAGCCTCGGCCAAAGCTGTTTCGCCGAAGTTACGCCCAACGGATCTGGTTGGTTACCAAGTTCCTACAGGAACGCTCAGGCTTCTAAGACAATCGGGATGATCATCGGGCGACGACGTAAACGACGACCGGCGAACGAACCAACTACGCGG
>JAPXRA010000079.1:0-7582 GCA_033813795.1 Aeromicrobium sp.
GACCAATGCTGGTGATGCTGCCGAACAAGACGCTCGCGGCGCAGTTCGCCAACGAACTTCGTGAACTGCTGCCGAACAACGCGGTGGAGTATTTCGTTTCCTACTACGACTACTACCAACCCGAGGCGTACCTAGCGCAGACCGACACTTACATCGAGAAAGACTCCTCGATCAACGAGGAAGTTGAACGGCTGCGCCACTCAGCCACCTGGTCGTTGCTGACCCGCCGTGACGTGATCGTGGTGGCTACGGTGTCGTGCATCTACGGTCTCGGTTCGGCGCAGGAATACCTCAACCGGATGATCGGCTTTCGGGTCGGCGAGGAAAGAAACCGCGAGGAACTGCTGCGCACTCTGGTGCAGGCCCAGTACGTGCGAAATGACCTCAATTCGGTGCGCGGCACTTTCCGGGTAAAAGGTGACACGATCGAGATCTTCCCGGTCTACCAAGAGATGGCCGTTCGGATTGAGTTCTTCGGCGACGAAATCGAGCGACTGATGACGCTGCATCCGCTAACCGGCGAAGTGCTCAGCGACGACCAAGAGTTGTACGTCGGTGCGGCAACCCACTACGCCGCCGGGCCAGAAGTGATGGAGCGCGCGATCGAGGGCATCAAGGCCGAACTCGATACCCGCTTGGCCGAGTTTGAACGCGACGGCAAATTGCTCGAAGCCCAGCGGCTGCGGATGCGCACCACCTACGACCTAGAAATGATGGAGCAGGTCGGCACTTGTTCTGGCATCGAGAATTACTCGCTGCACATGGACGGCCGACCAGCAGGCAGCGCCCCGAACTGCCTGCTCGACTACTTCCCAGATGACTTCGTCCTAGTGGTCGACGAGTCTCACGTGACGATCCCGCAGATCGGCGCGATGTATGAAGGCGATATGAGCCGCAAACGCTCCCTAGTTGAGCACGGCTTCCGCCTGCCAAGCGCGATGGATAACCGTCCACTCAAATGGCCGGAGTTCCTCGAACGGATTGGTCAGACGCTCTACTTGTCGGCCACGCCGGGTAACTACGAGATGGAAAAGGTCGACGGCGATGTGGTCGAACAGGTCATCCGGCCCACCGGCTTGGTCGACCCAGAGGTCATCGTCAAACCGACCAAGGGCCAGGTCGACGACCTAATCAGCCAGATCAACAGTCGGGTCGAACGCGGCGAACGGGTCTTGGTCACCACACTCACCAAGAAGATGTCCGAAGACCTCACCGACTATTTGCTCGAGGCCGGAATCCGTACGCGGTACCTGCACAGCGAAGTAGACACCTTGCGCCGGGTCGAACTACTGCGTGAACTGCGGCTCGGTGAATACGACGTTTTGGTCGGAATTAACCTGCTGCGCGAAGGCTTGGATCTTCCCGAAGTGAGCCTGGTGGCTATTTTGGACGCCGATAAGGAAGGCTTCCTGCGCTCGGGCCGCTCACTGATCCAGACGATCGGCCGCGCGGCCCGAAACGTGTCGGGCCAAGTGATCATGTACGCCGATCGAATCACCGACTCGATGGCGCTCGCGATCGACGAAACCAACCGTCGCCGCGAAAAGCAAGTCGCTTACAACACCGCGCACGGGATCGACCCGCAACCGCTACGCAAGAAGATCGGCGACATTACCGACATGCTCGCGCGCGAAGACGAAGACACCCGGGCCCTGCTGGCCGCGACGGGCGACCACGGCCGGCGAGGCCAGTTCGTGCCGATTGGCCAGCACACCAAAGATCTGGCGAACCTGCCATCGTCGGAGTTAGCGGCGTTGATCGATCAGATGTCGGCGCAAATGCATGAGGCAGCCGCCGAATTGCAGTTCGAGGTGGCAGCCCGCCTGCGCGACGAGATCGGTGAACTCAAGCGAGAACTGCGCGCCATGCTCGACGCGGCCACCTGAGTGCATTCGGTTTCGGTGCGGCTGACACACTTGTCGACGGAGGGGAGTATTCCCTAAACCTACGTTTCGTCATCACGGGCATCAGCGTTGATTGCCCCGGAGCGTAGGGCCGGTTTCCGGCGGAAGAGACCTCCGCGTCTTGACGACCCGGAGAAAGAAACCGAGGCCAACTGGTGAACGTAAGCACGCTCGAATGGGGAATCACCCTAGGCGTTACTGTCGCAATTTTGTTGTTCGACATAGTGGTGATTGCCCGAAAGCCGCACGAGCCAACCACCAAAGAGTGCGTGCTGGCACTTTCCTTCTATATCGGCCTTGCGTTGGCGTTCGGTGGCTGGATCTGGGCCTACCACGGCAGTCAGTACGGCATCGAGTTCTACGCCGGTTGGCTGACCGAGTACAGCCTGTCGATCGACAACCTGTTCATCTTCATCATCATCATGAGTAGCTTCGCCGTTCCGCGCAAATACCAGCAAGAAGCGCTGCTGGTGGGCATCATCTTGGCGCTGATTTTCCGCGGCGTCTTCATTGCGCTCGGCGCCGTGGCGATTAAAGAGTTCTCCTGGGTTTTCTACATCTTCGGCGCGTTCTTGATCTACACCGCGATCAAGTTGGCCAAGAACGACGACGACGAAGAAGAAGCCGAAAACAAGGTTGTCACCTTCGCCCGCACCCACTTCAACCTCTCCGACCGCTGGGAGGGCCTCAAGCTCATCGTCGTCGAGAACGGCAAGCGCGCGCTTACGCCGATGGCCTTGGTAATCATCGCGCTGGGCACCACCGACATCATGTTCGCGCTCGACTCGATTCCGGCGATCTTCGGCCTGACCAAAGAGCCGTACATCGTGTTCACCGCCAACGTCTTCGCCCTGATGGGCCTGCGCCAGCTCTACTTCCTGCTGGGAGACCTACTACAGCGGCTCGTGTTCCTGTCGTACGGCTTGGCCTTCCTGTTGTTCTATATCGGGTTCAAATTGCTCGCGCACGCGCTGCACTCGAACGACCTGCCGTTTATCAACGGCGGCCACGCGGTGCACCACATTGGCCCGCTCCCGGTGCCTGAGATCCCAACTCTGCTCAGTTTGGGCGTGATCATCGTGACCTTGGTCGTCACTGCGGCGGCGAGCATTTGGTACGCGCGCAAGTACCCCGAGCGGGTCGGCGGCGGGCACTGAACCTCGCCGGTTTCGCTAGTTGAACCCCTGGCCGGTACGGTTTTCCGGTGAGTTGGTTACAGGCGGTTCGGGGTCGCGTAGTTCAGTCGATTGCCCGACGACACATCAAGAAGAACGGGATCGACTTGGCGAGCCTGTCGATTATTCCGGATTCAACCAAGGTGCCGTTGCAGCGCGATGGGCTAGATCCGCTGCCAGTGATGGCCGAGATACGGGCCGAGTCGCCGCTTCACAAGCTGGACCTGCCGTTCGACTTCACGGCCTACTTGGTCACCGGGCATGAGGAGGCGCGGCAGATTCTGACCGCCAAGGACGCCTACTCCACCGATATCCGGCACCTGTTCTCTGGTGACGGACCGGCCACCTCAGACGACATTGGCGGCCTAGGTTTCACCGATCCGCCGGTGCACACGCGCCTGCGCAAGATCATTACGCCCGAGTTCACCATGCGCCGGCTGGCGCGGCTCGAACCGATGATCGAGCGGATCGTTGACGAGCGCCTCGACGCACTCGAAGCGGCCGGACCGAACGCAGACTTGGCTGAAGTTTTCGCCTTCCCGATCCCGTTCAATACGATCTGCGCGCTGCTCGGCCTAGATTTCGACGACACCGAGGCATTTTCCAAGCTCGGCAGCGACCGCTTCGACGCCACCAACGGCGCCGCCGGAGCCTTCGGTGCCGTCTCGGCGCAGCGCGAGTTCTTGTTCGACGCGGTCGCCCGCCAGCGCAAGGAGCCCGGGCCGGGTTTGATCGGGCAGATCATCCGGGACGAGGGCGACACGATCACCGATTACGACCTAGCCGGCCTGGCCGACGGCGTGTTTACCGGCGGCTACGAGACCACCGCCGGCATGATCGCGCTGAGCACCCTCGTACTGACTCGCGACCCGGCTTACGCCGAACTTGTCCGTTCCGGCGATCGCGAAACCCTCGACCGGGTGATTGAAGAACTCTTGCGCTATTTCGCGGTCGTGCAAGTGGCGTTCCCGCGTTTTGCCAAACAAGACATGGAGTTGTTCGGTACGCAGGTCAAGGCCGGCGATGTGATGTTGGTGTCGCTGAGCGCGGCTAACCGCGACTCGGTTTCGGCCGGCGAAGCCCCAGACACCTTCGATCCAGTTCGAGTTCCCGCCAGCGGCCACCTAGCGTTCGGCCACGGGATCCACCGCTGCATCGGCGCGGAACTAGCGCGAATGGAACTTCGGATCGCGCTACCTAAGCTGCTGAACCGGTTCCCAGACCTGCAGGTCGCGGTGCCCGAGTCCGAACTGGAATTCCGGCAACTCAGTTTCGTGTTCGGGATTGAGAAACTGCCGGTCAAACTCGCCGGCTGAACTCACCAGCCGCGGGCGTGCCATTCGGGCAGGCTCGCGCGTTCGGCGCCTAGGGTCGAATCGTTGCCGTGGCCGGGGTAGAACCAAGTGTCGTCGGCGAATCGGTCGAAAAGCTTGGTTTCGACGTCACCCAACAGGCGAATGAAGTCGTCGGGGGACCAGGTGCGGCCTACGCCGCCGGGGAACAGCGAGTCGCCGGTGAACAGGTGGGTGATTCCGTCGGGATCGTCGTAGACCAACACGATCGAGCCGGGTGTGTGACCGACGATCTCGATTACCTCAAGTTCGCAGGAACCGACCCGGATTCGCGCGCCGGTGCGCACGCGCTGGTCCACCTCGACCGGCAAGTCGTCAGCGTCGTCGGCGCCGGCGAGAGTCTCGGCTCCGGTTGCGGCCACCACTTCGGCCAGTGCCTGCCAATGGTCACCGTGGCCATGGGTCGTGATCACCCTAGTTAGACCTTGCTCACCGGCAAGTTCGAGCAGTCTTTCAGCCTCGTCGGCCGCGTCGATCAGCACCTGCTCGCCGGTCAAGGCGCACCGCAGCAGGTAGGCGTTGTTTGCCATCGGCCCGACTGCGACCTTGGTAATGATCAAGTCGCCGACTTCGCGAGTTTCTGTTGCTCCGCCGACGGTCACTTCTCCGCTGTAGGTCATAGCTAAACCATAGTCGCGCCAAGGTCTTGTCGGTGCCGCTCAGTAGGCTGGTGCGGTGGCTGATCGTCTGCTTGTTCGTGGTGCTCGCGAACACAACCTAAAAGATGTTTCGCTGGACCTGCCAAGAGACGCGCTGATCGTCTTCACCGGCCTTTCTGGCTCGGGCAAATCGTCGCTCGCCTTCGACACGATTTTCGCCGAGGGGCAGCGCCGCTATGTGGAGTCGTTGTCGGCGTACGCCCGCCAGTTCCTCGGACAGATGGACAAGCCGGACGTCGACTTCATCGAAGGTTTGTCGCCAGCAGTTTCGATCGACCAGAAGTCCACTTCGCGAAATCCGCGATCGACAGTCGGCACGATCACCGAGGTCTACGACTACTTGCGGCTGCTTTATGCCCGCGCCGGTCGGCCGCACTGCCCCGATTGCGGCGAGCCGATCGCGCGCCAGACCGCGCAACAAATCGTCGACCGGATTCTGGCGGGGGAGGAGGGCACCAGATTCCAGGTGTTGGCGCCGGTGATTCGTGGTCGCAAGGGTGAATACGTCGAACTGTTCGGCCAGTTGCAGCAGGCCGGTTTTAGCCGCGCGATCGTCGACGGCAACATGCACTCGCTGGCAGATGAGCCGCCCAAGCTCGCGAAGCAAAAGAAGCATTCGATCGAGGTGGTGGTAGACCGACTAGTGGTCAAAAAATCCGCCAAACAGCGGCTGACCGAGTCGGTTGAAACCGCCCTTGCGCTGGCCGACGGTCTGGTGATTGTCGACTACGTTGACAGCGAAGACGCCGATCCGAACAGGTATCGCAGGTTCTCCGAGAAACTCGCCTGCCCAAACGATCACCCCCTGCAAGTCGACGAACTTGAACCGCGGTCGTTCTCGTTCAACGCGCCGTTCGGTGCGTGCACCGACTGTCACGGGCTCGGTTCGCGGATGGAAGTCGATCCTGAACTGCTCGTGCCCGATCCGGACAAGACGCTGGCTGAAGGCGCGATCTCGGCCTGGTCGTACACCCAAGTCTCGGAGTACTTCCTGCGGATCATGCGCGCCCTCGGCGAAGAACTCGGCTTCGACGTGGACACGCCATACCGTGAGCTATCGCCCCAAGTGCAAGACGTTCTGATGAACGGTCAAGGCGAGAAGGTCCACGTCCGGTACAAGAACCGGTACGGCCGCGAGCGTTCGTATAACGCCTCGTTCGAGGGCGCGCGCGAGTTCGTGGCGCGCCGCCATCTCGAAACCGAGTCGCAAACCAATCGCGAGCGCCTCGAAGGTTTCATGCGCCAGACGCCGTGCCCAAGTTGTGGCGGTACGCGACTCAAACCGGTGATCTTGGCGGTGACCTTGGAGTCGGCCGAACATGGGCCGAAGAACATCGCTGAGGTGTGCAACCTCTCGATCGCGCAAGCGGCCGAGTTCCTCGCTGACTTGAAGATGTCGGACCGCGAGTGGCAAATCGGCGAGCGTGTGCTCAAGGAAATCCACGAGCGGCTGCGGTTCCTGCTCGACGTCGGCTTGGACTACCTGGCTTTGGACCGAGCTGCCGGAACACTCTCCGGTGGCGAAGCCCAGCGAATCCGGCTCGCCACCCAAATCGGTGCCGGTCTTGTCGGCGTGCTCTATGTGCTGGATGAACCGTCCATCGGCCTGCACCAACGTGACAACCACCGGCTGATTGAAACGCTCGTGCGACTCAAGGACCTCGGTAACACGCTGATCGTGGTCGAACACGACGAGGACACGATCCGAGTTGCCGACTGGGTGGTCGATATTGGCCCGGGCGCCGGCGAGCACGGCGGAGAGGTCATCGTTTCGGGCCCGGTCGACGAACTTCTGTCGAACCCAGATTCACTCACCGGTGCCTATCTGTCGGGCCGGCGCAAGATCGCGGTGCCCGAAGTGCGCCGTCCGCGTCAGCCCGGCCGCGAGCTCACCGTGATCGGTGCTCGCGAAAACAATTTGCGCGACATCGACGTGACCTTCCCGCTCGGTCAACTCGTTTCGGTCACCGGCGTGTCTGGTTCGGGCAAGTCCACCTTGGTCAACGACATCTTGTACGCCTCGCTCGCCCGGCAGATCTACAAGGCGCGCACGATCCCCGGCCGGCATCGTCGGATCGAAGGCGCCGAGAACGTGGACAAGGTGATCCACGTCGACCAGTCGCCGATCGGCCGCACGCCGCGGTCGAACCCGGCCACCTACACCGGCGTGTTCGACCACGTGCGAAAACTGTTCGCCCAAACTCCCGAGGCGAAGATGCGCGGCTACCAGCCGGGCAGGTTCTCGTTCAACGTCAAGGGCGGGCGCTGCGAGGCGTGCCATGGCGACGGCACGATCAAGATCGAAATGAACTTCCTGCCCGACGTCTACGTGCCGTGCGAGGTTTGCCACGGCGCCAGGTACAACCGCGAAACTCTCGAAGCGCACTACAAAGGCAAGTCGATCGCGGACGTGCTCGACATGCCGATCGAGGAGGCGGTGGAGTTTTTCGAGGCGATTCCGGCGATCGCCCGGCACCTGCGCACCTTGGTCG
>JAPXRA010000080.1:0-7548 GCA_033813795.1 Aeromicrobium sp.
TACGATCGTCACCTCTACCTGCTAGACAATGGCCGGGTGAGGTTCGGTGTTTACAACGGAAACACCGTGACTATCGACTCGAACGACGCGCTCAACGACGGCCAGTGGCATCAGTTGGTCTCGACCTTCGGTTCGGGCGGAATGAAGCTCTACGTTGACGGCGTACTCAACTCCAGTGATCCGAACACCGTCGCTCAGAACTACAGCGGCTACTGGAAGCTCGGTGGCGACAAGGTCTGGGACGGAAGTTCGCAGACCTACTTCCAGGGCACAGTCGACGAGGCTGCGGTCTATTCGAAGCAACTTTCGGCGCAAGAGGTGCGTTCGCATTACTTGGCGTCGGGTCGAACGCTGGCCAATGTGGCACCGATCGCGGAGTTCTCTTCGACCGCCGCTGGCGCTGAGGTGACGTTCAACTCCTCCGGTTCATCTGATCCAGACGGTTCGATTGCTTCTTATGCTTGGAGTTTCGGTGACGGTGCGACCAGCACATCGGCCAACCCGTCGCACACCTACGCCAACTCCGGTACTTACGGTGTTTCGCTGACGGTTACCGATAACAGCGGCGCATCGACGACCAAGAGCCACATGGTTGTTGTAACGGTGCCGAACGCGGTGCCAACGGCCAATTTCACCCACCAAATTGACGGCAAGAAGGTCGACTTCACCTCGACCTCGACCGACTCCGATGGCAGCATCGCCAGCTACGAGTGGTCCTTCGGCGACGGTGCGACGAGCACGCAGGCCAACCCGAGCCACACCTACGCTGATGGTGAAGCGCGAACGGTAACGCTGAAGGTGACCGACAACGAAGGTGCGACCAACTCGATCTCCAAGTCGGTTGATCCGAACTCGGCACCAGTTGCGAACTTCTCGATTGTGAAGAATGCGTTGGCCGTTGATTTCACCTCCACGGCCACTGACGATGACGCAGTGACCAATCACGCGTGGAGCTTCGGTGACGGTTCGTCCAGCACGTCGAAGAATCCCTCGCACACCTATGGCGCGCCGGGCGATTACGAAGTAACGCTGACCGTCACGGATGCTGCTGGCCAGTCCCACCAGAAGACCGAGACCGTCACGGTCGCGTTGGCGCCAAACACGCCGCCGGTGGCTGACTTCAGTTTCTTGATCACTGGTACGACGGTGATGTTCGACGCCGCCGGATCCGGCGACCCGGACGGATCGCTTGTTGACTACGAGTGGACCTACGGCGATGGCAACACCGGTACTGGCGTGAGCGGTTCGCACGAGTACCCGGCCGAAGACGGCACCTACCAGGTGACGCTCAAGGTAACTGACGACGACGGGGCAACCCACTCGGTCACCAAGCAAGTGGTCATCGATGTGCCAGACCCTGGCCAAGAGGTTGTTCGTGACGTTTTTGGTCGTACGGTTGCCAGCGGTTGGGGCACCTCTGATCTGGGTGGCGCTTGGACTATCCCCTCGGGTGCTAGCGCACTTACGGTTGACGGATCGGCCGGTCTCGCTACCTTGCCCGCCGGCGGCGGACGTGAGGTCTACTTGAACTCGGCGTCGCTGCGCGAAACTGACCTGACGTTTGACTACAAGCTAGAGAAGGCCGCGACCGGTGGCGGAACGTTCCTGGATGTGATCGTGCGTCGGATAGACGGTTCGAACTCCTACCGGGCGAAGGTCGTGGCCATGGCAGACGGGCGGGTTCGAGTGGACTTGGTTCGCAGCGTAGGCGGCACCAACACCACCCTAGGCTCGACGATCGCCTCTGGGCTGAACATCACCGCGGGAGAAGTCTTGAAGGTTCGAGTCCAGGCGCTGGGCTTGAGTTCGACCAACCTCAAGATCCGGGTCTACAAGGCCAGCGAAACCGAGCCGACAACCTGGAACCTAGAACGAAGCGATTCGGCTGCGGCGCTGCAGGCGCCTGGCTCACTCGGCTTCTACTTCTACGTTTCTGGTTCGACCTCGAACGGGCCGCAGGTCTTCTCGATCGATGACTTGACTGCACGCGCAGGCAATTAATCGACTCGAAGAAGGATCCGACAGCATACGCTGGGGCAATGGCCGTCGCGGGTGCACCGAGTGCGTTGATCAGTAGATCATCGCTCGAGGTGACCGCCGCGACGGCTGTTGCGTTCCTAGTCGGTTTGCGGCTGGCACTGCCGATGTCAGTGACCAACGCAATCGTGTTGGGCCTAGTATTTGCGCCGGTTTGGCTTTCGGTGCTGCCACGGTTCGATGGGGCAGTGACCATCATGGCCACGTTCTTGGCAGCCTTAGCCGGTGGCGTTCTGCTGACCATGCTCTCGGCGCTGGCCGGCGAGTCCGATTTCGGGCTGGCCAGAGCCAACGCGATAAATTACTTCTCGATATTTTTTGGCGCAGGTCTATTGCTTTGGGCCAGATCGATAATTGGTCTGGCGCCGACGGCAATGTTGTTTAGTGTCGGCCTAGTCCTGACCGTCTCGCGAACCAACCCCGAAGTCTTAGCAAACCCATGGAAGTTCGGCTACGGCGTACCGGTCACACTCTTTTTGCTCGCCTTTGCGTTGTGGCTCGGCGCGTCGTGGATGCAGTACGCCGCACTCGGTCTGGCCGGCGCCTTGGCGATGGTGTTCGATTCGCGGTCCTTCTTTGCAATGGTTTTGTTGACTGCGGTGCTGCTGATTTGGCAGAAGTTGGCCCATGCGCTGGCCGGCCGTTCGCTAGCATTTGCTGTCGGTGGCGTGGTGGTAGCGGCCTTGGTGGTGTATCAGGCCGCGAGCTCTCTGGCCGCCTCGGGAGTTCTTGGTGCAGCTGCGGCCGAGCGGACCATTGCCCAAGAACAGGCTTCAGGTTCCCTGCTCTTGGGCGGCCGTCCCGAACTTTCGGCTACCTGGGCGCTCTTTCGTGAGTATCCCTTGGGCTTCGGCATCGGTAGCCCGCCGACGCTGTCGCAAATCCTGGTAGCCAAGCAGGGCATGGTTTCAATCGGCTACGACCCATTCAACGGCTACGTTGAGCGTTACATGTTCGGTGGCCGGTTCGAATTGCACTCGTTGATGGGCGACTTCTGGGCGCACTTGGGTCTAATCGGCCTGGCATTGATCTTGGTGGTCTTAGTTTTTGCTGTCCGCGGACTGATGGCAGAAATTCGGTCCGAGCGAGCGAGCGCACTGGTAGTGCTCTTGTTCATCATGCTGGTCTGGAATATCGCGTTCAGCCCGCTCTATACGTCGATCGGGGCCACGATGGCCGCCATCGCGTTCATTCTGCGAGACCGGATGGCCGTTCAATCGCTTGATCTACCGCAGCCAGAATTGCCGCCCGATACGCCCTAAGCGTGAATCTCGCGAGCGCAGACTGGCGTCCAGTGACGGCAAGGGACCTAGCGAGGTTCGGGTCGTCGATCAGCCGAGCGATCGCTGCGGCCAAGGCGTCGGAGTCTCCGGGCTCGGCGAGTAGGCCATTTACGCCGTCTTGAACAATCTCGCAAAGTCCTTGCGTCCGCGAGGCGACGAGCGGGCGTTCGGCCAGCAAAGCCTCCACCGCGGTGTTGCCAAAAGGCTCGACGCGTGAAGGAACCAAGACGATGTCGGCGACCGCGAGGATGTCCCATGTCGGGTTGACATAGCCAACGAACTTGACCGAATCAACCAGATCGGGTCGCGCCGCCCGCTCGCGCAGCTCATTTTCGAACCAGTCGTACCCGGTGAACGCGGTTCCGCACAAGGCCAATTGAACTTGGCGACCCTCGGCAATGAGTTTGGCGACGGCCGCCAACGCCACGTCAGTACCCTTGCGCGGCGAAAGTCGACCCACTAGGGCGATCCGCACCGGCGCCGCCGCGGGCCGAACACGGGCCAGCGCTGGCGCTGTTGGCGGGCCGGGTACACCGTTATGGATTACCTGGCTGCGACGACGAAGCGGCGGCAAGACTGAGGTGAGACTTTGCATTGCAGCGGCCGAATTGCAGACGATCTGTTGAGCCAACAACAGAGGCAACGCCAACGCTGTCCGGACGATCCGGTGACCTTGGTCTTCGGCCTCGTGCACATGGCAGAACGTCCGCCGGCGGTTGAGCCGCCCGGCCAACAGCCAAACCGGAATGGTCAGCGTGTTTACCCAAACTAGATCTGCGCCCTGGATTCGCTTCCGCAAGGGCCCAAGCGCGCGAAAACTCGCCACTGCCAGAGCCGTGACGCCGGTCGGGCTCAACTCCGACTTGCGAAGCACCGGAAAACTAGATATCTCTACTTTGGCGCCGGCGGCCTCGAGGCGCTCGACCAGCGGGCCGTGAACTGGAAGCGTGGCGGTGACTTCATGGCCGGCAGAAACAAAACCGGCGACGGTCTCAACGAGTTGAAGATCCGAACCATACAGCTCTGCCGAGGGGTGAGCGACGGCAATTCGAAGTCCAGTCATCGGCGACGACCCGAAAGCCGGGGGCGACGCAAGGTTCGAGCCGCCAGCCGGGCGGCAAGCTCACCGTATGCCGAAGCAACTTCATCCCAGTCGTAGTTCAGCCGGGCACGCTCAAGGATTTGGGCGGCGCGTTCTTGCCAGTTGGCCGGAGATTGCGTTAGCTCAGTCTCGACTTCGGCCAAGCGATCGGCGAGTTCGGACTCGGAACTGAAATAGTGCCCACCCGGGCCCAACACGCCTCGATTGAACGAGACGTCCCAAGCGCAGGTCACCGTGCCCGCGCCCATGGCTCGCAATAAGGACGGGTTCGTGCCACCGACTGAATGGCCGTGCAAATAACTGGCTGCGTTGGCGTACAACTGGTCGAGTTGGACTTGGTCCCAAACCCCACCGATCAACTGCACCCGGTCGTCGGCGGCCGCTTCGATCGCAGCGGTGTAGTCATCGGAGTAGGGGGCCGAACCCACAACCACTAGCGGCCGTTCGGCCGCCGAGGCGACAAAACCCCGAACGATCTCCAGTACGTGGTTTTCCGGCTCGAACCGGGCCACGACCAAGTGGTAGCAGCGCGGCTCAAGGCCCAGTGGCGCGAGGCGGTCACTGCCAGGTGAATCTAGGATCGGCGCGCCATAGGCAATCTGTTCGGTGGCCGCACCGAACTCGGCCTGGTAGTACTCGGCGATTCCGGCTGCGTCAGCGATGAGCGCATCGGCCCAACGAATCGAAAGTGACTCGGCCATCCGGTAGTACCGCCGACCCCACTTTCCCCATTTGGCGCGTTGCCACTCGAGGCCGTCAACATGCACCGCGGTTGGGATAGCGCGCAAGCGAAGCAGCGGCACAAAGACCGAGTTCGCCGCATTGAACACGATCGCGGCATCGGGCCGACGGTGCTGGAAGATCAGGTGCAGTACTGACAGGAAAGTGTGCGACAACGTCTCAAGCACTTTGGACTGCACAGCAGGCAGGTGGTGCAGTTCCATTCCTAAATACGTTTTGGGAGCACCTTCGGCGCCGCGGCAGTAGACGACTACTTCGTGGCCGTTTTCGACTAAACGTTTACCGATTTCCTCGATTGCGGTCTCGAAGCCGCCGTACCTAGCTGGCACCCCGCGCGTGCCGATCATCGCAATGCGCATCAGGCCCCCAGCGAGTCATTCGCTTGAAGTTCGCGCCACCACTTGCGCATTGCCGCGACAAGGGCGAGGGTGCAACTGGCGAAAATGAACGTGTATGCCCACCCGAAGGCCACAGGCCATCCCCAGAGCACGAACAGCCAGCAGTGCAGTCCGTAGTCGATCGGCAAGATCACGAACTGGCGAAGTGGATTTTCCGAGTAGTCCGCAGCTATCGGTTGCTCGGGTCGCAGCGTCGGCATCAACATCAGGCCAAAGAACGTCACCGCGGCGACGATCGTGAAACCGATCGGAACTAGGAGCCAACGGTCGTCGGCAAAGGTCGGCCAGCGAAACCAACTAATCAGCACCGCTAGGTGGAGCGAGACCGTCTTGAAACTGTCCACCGTGTGGTCGAGCCATTCGCCCGCAGTGGAACCGCCACCTCGCAGACGGGCGAGTTGGCCGTCTACTGAATCCATCACATAGCCAAGCGCGAGCAAGACTGCGATCGCGATTCCGCTAGAGACGGAGGGCCTGGCTAGGGCGATCAGGGCGATTGCGCTGGCCGAAAGGGTCGCGCTGACGGCCGTTGCTTGGTTTGGCGTCATTGACCAAGTGTTGGCTGCGGCTGCGACAATTCGCCCGGCAGGACGATTGATTCGGCGGGAATATGCGGCAGTCCCGCGGCTCGGTTTCTGGGCGTTTTTCAGGGCGGAGAGCCCTTCGGCAAAAGTCATTTGCTGCATTCGTTCCTCCCCGAGTCAGGCCTGAGCCTACTGGTTAGTTTGCTTTGCGTTCAACTGCCGTTCCGAGCAATAAGCGAGCGTAATTTCCACCGCCAGATACGAGTACGAGACCGAAACAGTAAAACCATTGCCGAGATGGTGTGGTCGAACAGGCCGAACTGGCGCCAACGCTGTGCCAGATAGGCCATGGCCGGCAGCTTCAACCGCGCTACTCCCGAACGGTGGACTGCCGCGAATGCCGGCGGGGTCTGGTTCGCGGGCAAGAGCGCGCGCAGGTCAGCTAGGCCGACTTGAGTGGACCAGACCGTGGTGCAACTGATCGGTTCGCGATCGTACTTGCGCTCGAGCCGACCTTGTTGCTGCAGCCACAGCGAGTAGAGCGGGAACTCGATCAGTCCGGCGCTGGCGAATGCGCTGGCGAACGGCGACTTCGTGCGCGATTGAACACTTTCGATTAACTGGCGCACTTCTTGAGTCCAAAACACGAACGGAGTGGTGGTGCCCGGCAAATCCGTTTCGATCAGCGACACGTCTTGGCCTAGCCAAGCCAAGGTCGTCTCGACCCGACTTTGCATCGGGTGCCCGAGATAGCTATAGCGGCGCAGATGCGCGCGGCCGTCGGTCGCGAAGAAAGTTGAGCGAGTAATCGGCGAGACTGCATGGGTCTTGGCGTCCAAAACGACGTATGCGTCTTGGACGATTTGCTGAGCCACAGTCAACTTGAGCACCTGTTGCTGTACCCAGCCATCGGCGCTGCTGGCGATCGTCTGGATCTCTAGTCGGTCCTCGAGGGGTCCGAGCGCTTTGGCGAGTTTGCGCCGCCGCCTCGGCGGCATCGGCCGATCAGACTGGTCTAAGACCAAGTAGCGCGAAACGAGGTCCGGATCAGCGAACCGGCCGAGCGATTTGGCTTGCAGCATCAGCAGGTCCCATTCGGGATCAAAAACCACAACGACGAAGGCGAGTTGCTCGGGCACACGTGTCGTCGACTCGGCCAGGGCGTGGTCGTTCGAAGTTTTCATGTACCTAACCTGCGGGTCGCTTTAGACTTGCCCAGTGCCAGTAGACAGTCCCACGTCCCAAGCCTCTCGTCCAGCCCGCAAATGGCGGCGGGTGCTAATCGCCTTAGGGATCGTGCTCGCGCTGGCCGTCTTTGCGGTTTGGTACGGCCAACGTCAGATCGTATCGGAAATTGATCGTCTGCCGGACGCCTTGCCTTCGGACAACTCCAAGCGGCCCAAGCCGCTCGACTCTGGCGCCCAAACGATTCTGCTTTTGGGAAGCGATAAGCGTGCTGACGG
>JAPXRA010000081.1:0-1631 GCA_033813795.1 Aeromicrobium sp.
CGAGGACTCTGGCGAAGGTCGCTGGACGGTCGAAGCTGCGATCGAGCACGCCGTGCCGGCCCCAGCAATTGCCGCGTCTTTGTTTGCCAGGTTCGCTTCCCGGCAAGATGAGTCGCCGGCGATGCAGGCGATTGCTGCGATGCGCCAACAGTTCGGCGGTCACGCCGTGCAGTCGACAGCAACTAACTAAACCTGTCGTTTTTCCCCCAAGTTCGGCTCAACTAGGCTCGGTCCATGCACGTAACTTCACTCTCACTGACCGATTTTCGGTCATACCGCAGCGTGGAGCTTTCGCTATCTGCCGGACCGGTGGCGTTTGTGGGTGCCAACGGCCAAGGAAAAACGAATCTAGTCGAGGCGATCGACTACCTGGCGAACCTAGATTCGCACCGGGTTTCTTCAGACGCACCGCTAGTGCGAGCCGGCGCCACCAGTGCGATTGTGCGCGCTCGCTTACAGCGCGAGGATCGAGAAGCCTTAGTCGAGTTGGAAATCACCGCCGGCAAATCCAATCGCGCGCGAGTGAATGCAAACCCGCTGCCGAGAGTTCGAGATCTGCTCGGAATTGTTCGCACGGTCCTGTTTTCCCCAGAAGACCTCGCCTTGGTTAAAGGTGATCCGGCTGAACGTCGGCGTTTCCTCGACCAATTGATTGTGATGCAGCGACCACGGCTCGCCGGGGTCAAAGCCGACTACGACCGAGTGCTCAAGCAACGAAATGCCTTGCTGAAATCTGCGGGACGACGGTCAAACATCGAGATCTCGACCCTAGATATTTGGGACGAGAATCTGGCGCGCACCGGCGGACAGTTGATTGCTCATCGACTCGCGCTGCTCGATGACTTGGCTCCATTTGTCACTGAGGCCTATCAAGATGTTGCGGCCGGCGCGGCCGAGAACCGCCAAACGGTGACCTTGACCTACAAGTCCTCGGTGCCAGCGGTAGAAAACTTGCGCGACCCGGAGTTGATTTCCAAGGCGCTGTTGGCTGAGATCGAGTCCTGTCGGCGCACTGAACTTGAACGTGGTTTGAGTCTTGTTGGGCCACACCGCGACGACCTCATTTTGGCTATCGGTGACCTGCCGGCGAAGGGTTATGCCAGTCACGGTGAATCTTGGTCTCTCGCATTGGCTTTGCGGTTGGCGTCTTTTTCGCTGCTGCGCCAAGACGGCGATGACCCGATTTTGATTTTGGACGATGTTTTTGCCGAGTTGGACTCCGATCGGCGGATCAGGTTGGCCGAACGCGTGGCCACGGCCGAACAGGTTTTGGTGACTGCTGCGGTTGGCGCTGATGTTCCGCCCGAACTTGCTGGGCAAAAATTCGTGGTTGCTGGCGCGCAGGTGACCACAGATGAGTAGTGATGAGGAAGAGCGACTGCGACTGGCTCGCGAGATCGCTGACTCTTATCGTGGTACCGGAATGCCGGCGCGAAAGCGAACCACACCAAAGAACGCAAAACCGAAATCTGCTCGCCCAAATCGTGAAGACGCCGTTGGGGTTAGCGACGTGATTGGTGAGTTGATTCACCGGCAGGGCTGGACGACGCAGGTTGCCGCGGCACGCGTTTTTGATGATTGGGCGAGCATTGTCGGGCCACAAATCGCCCAGCATTCCAAGGTCGAAGGCT
>JAPXRA010000081.1:1641-7543 GCA_033813795.1 Aeromicrobium sp.
CACTGACGGTGTAGTTCGAGTTCGGACCAGTTCGACGGCTTGGGCAAAAGAACTGAAGCTTTTCGCGCCTCGCCTAGTGGCAAAACTCAACGAGGTTCTGGGCGAAGGGCAAGTGACTCGGGTAGAGGTTCGTGGGCCACAAGCACCAAGTTGGAACAAGGGTCGGCTTTCGGTAAAGGGTCGCGGACCACGCGATACCTACGGCTGAGGTTCGAGTACGGGGCAGAGCCAGGCCATCACTGAAACCGCTGCGGCGGTGGCAACCGCCACCGCTCCCAGCACCAGTGAGGCGTCGGTGAAGCCTTCAAGACCGTTGATCGGCCGGACCCCGATCAACACAATGAATAGCAGTGCGCCAACAGCACCGCTAAATGCGGTAAACACCACTGCAGTTGATTTGACCGGTCGCCCGCCTGCCACCAGAACACCTAGGGCACACCAACCGATCACGACCAGTAGTGCGGTGATGACGTCGGCTGGCCGGTGCCAGCCGGCAACGATGGTAGACAGGGCAGTCAGCGCGGTGGCGAAAGTTCCCAGTGCGGCAACTGTGGGCCGCAATAAAGGCCCAATCACCAGCAGCACGGCCGCGGTGGCGGCCGCGACCACGGTGACGTGACCACTTGGCAGCGAGTTGTGCACGCCAAGGCCGAAGTCTGGGCGCGAGAGGATTTCGTGCTTGAGAACTTGGGTGGTTACGTTCGCGCCGCCAATAATTACCGCGGCGCCCACGGCGGCACGGGCATGTCGGCGAATGATCGCCAGGATGAGGCAGCAGGCGGCTAGGACCGCGATTGCCCAGACCGAAACCTTGCCCAAGATGCTCAAGATGGTTAACTGCGCGTCCCCGGCAGCCACCGCCACGGCCATTGCCCGATCGTCTAGTTGTTGACCAAGACTTGACCCGAGCGCGAATTTGACCGTGAAAACGAAGGAAAAACTCGCCAATACGCCGACCGGAACAGCTCGCAAAATCAATGACTTAGCGCTGCCAGATGACGATTTCACAGTCCTACGATGCCAGACGGCCAAACCAGTCACATTGGCCACATATACGACTTCCCCCTTGGCGGTGACCATAAAAGCGCGTCACAGATGCCTTCTAGCGCGTTTCAATGGCATCTATCGATTCGCAGATCGTGTCCCATAATCGGTGTGGTTTCGCCAGCGGCACACAATGGCCCCGTATACTGACTCAGTGACTCAAGCACCTGATACTCCCACTTCTTATGACGCGAGCAATATTCAGGTTCTGGAGGGCTTGGAAGCGGTCCGTAAGCGACCGGGCATGTACATCGGTTCAACCGGTGAGCGTGGCCTGCACCACTTGGTCTACGAAGTTGTGGACAACTCGGTAGATGAAGCTTTGGCTGGGTACGCCACCAAGATCGTGGTGGTGCTGCAGGCCGACGGCGGTGTCAAGGTAATCGACGACGGTCGTGGCATCCCGGTCGATGAACACCCGATTGAGAAGATCCCGGCGGTCACCTTGGTCCTGACTTCGCTGCACGCCGGTGGCAAGTTCGGTGGCGGCGGGTACAAGGTTTCCGGTGGTCTGCACGGCGTTGGCGTCTCGGTAGTGAACGCACTTTCCACGAAATTGAACATCGAAGTTCGTCGTGATGGCTACCGATGGACCCAGTCGTTTACCTACGGTGAGCCCGACGCCGATCTTGAACGTCACGAAGAAACCGACGAGACCGGAACGACCAACACGTTCTACGCCTCGGCGGACATTTTCGAGACGACCACATATGATTACGACACCCTCAAGACTCGTTTCCGGGAAATGGCGTTCTTGAACAAGGGTCTTGAAATTACCTTGCGCGATGAGCGCCATTTGGCCGAAGACGACCCGAGTGAAGGCGTGGTTGACGACGTCGAGCGTGAAGTCACCTTCCGTTACGACGGCGGCTTGGTCGACTACGTCAACCACATCAACACCGGCAGTCGCTCACCAATCCATCGTGACGTGATTTCGCTAGACCGCGAAGACGAAGCCAACGGCATGTCGCTTGAGTTGGCGATGCAGTGGAACGAGAGTTTCAGCGAATCGGTTCACACCTTCGCCAACACGATCAACACCCACGAGGGCGGAACCCACGAAGAAGGCTTCCGCGCGGCACTAACCACGACGGTCAACCGGTTTGCCGAGGCAAACAACTTGATCAAAAAGAAGGAAGATCGACTCACCGGTGATGACATTCGCGAAGGCTTGACCGCGATCATCTCGGTGAAGTTGGCCGAGCCGCAGTTCGAAGGTCAAACCAAGACCAAACTCGGCAACACCGAAGCCAAGGGTTTCGTCCAGCAGATCCTCAACGATGAACTCGGCGCCTGGTTTGAACGCAACCCAGGAGAAGGCAAGTCCATCGTTCGTAAATCCATTGACGCCGCGGCGGCGCGAGTGGCAGCGCGCAAGGCGCGAGATCTGGCTCGTAACCGCAAGGGGTTTGGCACTGGCGGCGGTCTGCCGGGCAAGTTGATCGACTGCTCAAGTCGTAACCCCGAAGAGTGCGAAATCTTCATCGTGGAGGGCAACTCCGCTGGCGGCTCGGCCCGAAACGGGCGGGACCCGCGAACGCAAGCGATTTTGCCGCTGCGCGGAAAGATCTTGAACGTGGAGAAGGCCCGGATCGACCGGATCTTACAGAACACCGAAGTTCAAGCAATCATCAGCGCACTTGGCACCGGCGTTCACGACGATTTCGACGTTGACAAACTGCGCTATCACAAAATCGTACTGATGGCCGACGCTGATGTTGATGGTCAGCACATCACCACCTTGCTGTTGACGCTGTTGTTCCGGTTCATGAAGCCACTGATCGACGCCGGTCACGTGTTCTTGGCGCAGCCGCCGCTGTTCAAGATCAAGTGGACCAACCGTTCGCATGAACTTGCCTATTCGGATGCCGAACGCGATGCCTTGGTCGCGGCCGGCACTGAAACTGGAGGCAAGTTGCCAAAGGAAGCCCCGATTCAGCGTTACAAGGGTCTTGGCGAAATGAACGCGAGCGAACTGTGGGAAACCACGATGGACCCAGACGGTCGCTTGTTGCGCCAAGTCACCTTGGCCGATGCGCTGCAGGCAGATGAAATTTTCACGATTTTGATGGGCGAGGACGTTGACCAACGTCGGTCATTCATCCAACGAAACGCCAAAGACGTTCGTTTCCTCGACATCTGATCTTCTTAAAGGACTTCTTTCGTGACTGACACACCAATCGAACGCGACCGCATCGAACCGGTCGAACTGCAAGACGAAATGCAGCGGTCGTACATCGATTACGCAATGAGCGTCATCGTCGCGCGAGCGCTGCCGGACGTGCGCGACGGCCTAAAGCCGGTTCACCGCCGCGTGTTGTACGCGATGTTTGACGGCGGCTACCGACCCGACCGTGGCTTCTCCAAGTGCAGCCGCATCGTCGGTGACGTGATGGGTCAGTACCACCCGCACGGCGATACCGCGATCTACGACACCTTGGTGCGCTTGGCCCAACCATGGTCGATGCGGATGCCGATGATTGCCGGGCAAGGTAACTTCGGCTCGCCAGGTGACGACCCGGCAGCAGCCATGCGATACACCGAGTGCAAACTCGCTCCGATCGCGATGGAAATGGTTCGCGACATCGACGAACACACCGTTGATTTCAAGCCGAACTACGACGGTCGTTCCCAAGAGCCGACAGTTTTGCCGGCCAGGATCCCGAACCTGCTGGTCAACGGTTCGGCCGGTATCGCCGTTGGTATGGCGACCAACATTCCGCCGCATAACCTACGCGAAGTCGCCGACGGGGCGCTGTGGGCCCTGGCTAACCCAGACGCGTCCCGTGAAGAACTACTCGAGGCGCTGATCGAGCGGGTCAAAGGTCCCGATTTCCCGACAAACGCGCTGATTGTTGGCACCAAGGGGATCGAGGACGTCTACCGCACCGGGCGCGGCTCGGTCACGATGCGCGCGGTGGTCAACATCGAGGAAGACACCAAGGGCAAGATCCAACTGGTGGTCACCGAGTTGCCGTACCAGGTGAACCCGGACGCGTTGATGCGAAAGATCGCCGAACTGGCTCAGACTGGTCGAGTTCAAGGCATCAGCGACTTGCGTGACGAGTCCAGCGATCGTGCCGGTCGCCGAATCGTGATCGAGATCCGCCGCGACGCGGTCGCTCGGGTCGTGCTGAACAACCTTTACAAGCACACCGACTTGCAGTCGAACTTCAGCGCAAACATGCTCGCGATCGTCGATGAGGTTCCGCGGACGCTGACTCTCGACGGATTCATCAGTCACTGGATCCACCACCAGGTGGAAGTCATCCGTCGTCGCACAGAGTTCCGCTTGCGCAAAGCCGAAGCCGAAGCTCACATCCAGCGCGGCCTAGCCAAGGCCCTGGATCAACTCGACGAAGTGATCGCACTGATTCGCCGCAGCCCAACTGTGGAAGAGGCACGCCAAGGCTTGATCGCGTTGCTCGACATCGACGAACTGCAAGCTAACGCCATTTTGGATATGCAACTTCGCAAGTTGGCGGCGCTTGAGCGGCAGAAGATTCTCGACAAGTTGGCCGAACTCGAGTTGGCGATTGCCGGTTTCAAGGAGATCTTGGCCAGCGAGCAACGCCAGCGCGAAATCGTCAGCGAAGAATTGGCCGCGATCGTGGAGAAGTATGGCGAGGACCGCCGCACCGTGATCATCGCCGCCGATGGCGACTTGTCCGACGAAGATCTGATTCCGGACGAGGAAGTGGTCATCACCATCACCAAGGGTGGCTACGCCAAGCGCACCAAGACCGAGTTGTATCGAGTCCAAAACCGCGGCGGCAAGGGAGTGCGCGGGGCGTCGTTGCGCGGCGAAGACGTAGTCGAGCACGTTTTCTCCACCACCAGTCACCACTGGATTTTGTTCTTCACCACCGCCGGTCGGGTTTATCGCGCGAAGGGCTACCACCTGCCAGAGGCGGGCCGCGATGCCCGCGGCGGTCACGTTGCCGGGTTGTTGGCCTTCCAGCCAGACGAGCAGATCGCGCAAGTGTTGGCGATCCGCAACTACGAGCAGGAGCCATATCTGGTGCTGGCCACCAAACACGGCTACGTGAAGAAGACGCGACTAAGTGAATACAACAGCCCACGCCAGGCTGGGGTGATCGCGCTGAACTTCAAGAACCCAGACGACGAACTGATCGGTGCCGAACTCGTCTCCGACGATGACGACATCTTGCTGATCAGCCGCAAAGCGCAGTCGATTCGCTTCCACTCAACTGACCTTCGTCCATTGGGCCGAGTCACTGGCGGTGTCACCGGAATGAAGTTCCGTGACGGCGATGAACTGTTGTCGATGTCGGTAATCGCTGCTGGCTCTGATGACCAGGGCGCCGATGACGAAACTGAGAAACTCTACGTATTCACCGTCACCGACGGCGGCTTCGCCAAGAAGACTGAGATCGGCCAGTACCGGGTTCAAGGTCGCGGCGGTCTAGGGATCAAGGCGATGCAGATCACCGAGGGTCGCGGCGAACTTGTTGGCGGTTTGGTGCTGCGTGACAGCGACGACGTGATCAGCGTGACCGAATCTGGCCAGATCACTCGGAGCCTCGTTTCGGGCGTTCCGGCGAAGGGTCGTGGCACCATGGGTGTGAGCTTCGTGAAGTTCAAGGGGAACGACCGAGTGGTCACGATCGCTCGAAACACCGAGGTGGCAAACGATGAGGACGCCACCGAGACTGAAGTTGAACCGCCGAAGGTAGATGGGGACGACAGTGACTGACAAGCAGCCAAAGCCCAGCACGGCAAAGCCGGTGACGCCAACTTCTGCTGCGGCCAAGAACGGGCAGCCGGCAAAGAAGGCCAACCCCGCACCGGCGGTGACTGCCCGTCGGCCGCTGAGCAAGGCCGAGTATGCCCGCAC
>JAPXRA010000082.1:0-6812 GCA_033813795.1 Aeromicrobium sp.
GTCGAGACCGCCGCCGCGCTTGACCGCGCGGTCGATGTTGTCGTTTGGCACCGACTGCTTTTTGGCTTTTTGGATCGCGTCGTAGAGCGTCGGGTTGCCGTCAGGGTCAGGTCCGCCGGTGCGCGCGGCAACTTCGATGTTCTTGATCAGCTTGGCAAAAAGCTTGCCGCGCTTGGCATCGATTGCTGCCTTCTTGTGCTTGGTAGTTGCCCATTTAGAGTGACCGGACATGCGCTTGCCTTCCTACGACTGGGAGATGGACTCCACGAAACTGCGGTGGATACGATCGTCGCCGCTGACTTCTGGATGAAATGAAGTCGCCCAAATCGGGCCTTGCCGTACCGCGACGATTCTATCGCCCACGCCCGGAACTTCGACGCTCGCCAAAACTTCTACGCCTTCGCCGATGTGCTCGACCCACGGCGCCCGAATGAATACTGCGTGGACTGGATCGGCTAAACCTTTGAACTCGACTTCGGTCTCAAAGGAGTGGACCTGGCCGCCGAAAGCATTGCGTCGAACCACAATGTCTAGCCCGCCGAACGTTTGTTGCCCGGCCTTACCGTCAAGCACTTCGCTGGCCAACAACACCATTCCGGCACAGGTGCCGAGCACCGGTAAGCCGCCGGCTATTACCTCGCGCAGCGCGCCGAGGATTCCTTGGCTCTTGGCCAGCAGCAGCATCGTGGTTGACTCCCCGCCGGGCAGAACTAGGCCGTCAAGACCAACCAAGTCCTCGGGAAGCTTTACTAAAGCTACGCTGGCGCCGACCCGCTCAAGAGCGGCGGCATGCTCACGAAAGTCGCCTTGGAGCGCGAGTACTCCAAGGCGAGGCGAGGTCACCAACCGCGAGTTTCGAGTCGGTGCGGCTCGGGAATCTCGTCGACGTTGATGCCAACCATGGCTTCACCGAGTCCGCGCGACACCTGGGCGAGCACATCTGGGTTGTCAAAGTTCGTCGTCGCTTTGACGATTGCCGCGGCACGTTCAGCCGGATTGCCCGACTTGAAAATGCCCGAGCCGACGAAGACACCCTCGGCGCCGAGTTGCATCATCATCGCCGCGTCAGCTGGGGTGGCGATGCCGCCAGCGGTAAACAGCACCACCGGTAGCTTGCCGGCTTCGGCGACTTCGGCGACCAATTCATACGGCGCCTGGAGTTCCTTGGCTGCCACGTAGAGCTCGTCGGGAGCCAGCGACTGCAGGCGGCTGATCTCGGCGCGGATTTTGCGCATGTGACCGGTGGCGTTCGAGACGTCGCCGGTGCCGGCTTCGCCCTTGGAGCGGATCATTGCCGCGCCTTCGGTGATCCGGCGAAGTGCCTCGCCGAGGTTGGTTGCGCCACAGACGAACGGAACTTCGAACGCCCACTTGTCGATGTGGTTGGCGTAGTCGGCCGGGGTTAGAACTTCGGACTCGTCGATGTAGTCGACGCCCAGGCTTTGCAGGATCTGCGATTCGACGAAGTGACCAATTCGCGCCTTGGCCATCACCGGAATGGAGACCGCTTCGATGATGCCGTCGATCAGATCCGGGTCGCTCATTCGGGCGACGCCACCTTGAGCGCGGATGTCGGCTGGGACTCGTTCAAGCGCCATTACCGCGACGGCACCGGCATCTTCAGCGATCTTGGCCTGCTCAGCGTTGACGACGTCCATGATGACGCCGCCCTTGAGCATTTCGGCCATTCCGCGCTTGACGCGACTGGTGCCAGTGTTTTGGGTGTTTGTGGTGTTCTCAGTGGTCACCGGAACATCTTACGTCCGAAGGGTCACGCGCCCCGCTTGCCGTCCATTTGGTGGCGCTGGCCAAACTTCTCGAACTTCTGCTTTACCTCGTCGCCGTACTTTCCGGCTTTGGCTTTCGCGACGATCTTGTCGAATGCCGCTTTGCGTTCGTCTCGAGGCAACTCACGTAGGGCGGCAAGATCGTCTTTCAACGCCTTAGGCGCATCTGCCCAAAAACCCTTGTGCTTGGGCCGGTTGGCGTCGAAACGCTTCCCGAAATCCTTAGTGCGGCCCAGGTGCTGCTTGATCTTGTCGCCGTATCCGCCGGACTCGGCCTTTGCCTTGATCTGCGTGATCAGTTCAGCCCGAGCCTTTTCGTCATCGGTGGTCAATACATCGGCAAGGTCAGCGCGCAGTTCCTTGGGCAACTTGCCCACTTGCGCGCTTAGGAACTCTGGGTCCAAACCGCCCAACATCGAAGCGCCGAACCCATGCTTCCCCCTTTGCGGGTACTCGGCCGTGGGCGCTGGCTGCGCCGGTTGACCCTCACCAAAAGCGGTGGTGGCAACCAACACAGACCCACCAGCAAGAACCGCGCTTGCCCCAATAATCGCTACCGAACGGTTCAACTTCATCGATCACTCCTAGGTAGTCCCCGCCGGGCAAGGCTAACCCGGAAATGCCGGTGAAACCGGGCCTTTGCTAAGAAGCGGCTTCGGCTTGGCGATAGACCATGAGCATGCGTTGCCCGACCGTGATCACTCCGGCGATAGCCAACGCCCACAAGGTGATGTGCTGCAAAATCGGCAAGTCCAATAGCCCAGCAAAACCGGTGGCAACCAAAATCGCGACGAGCCGGTCGGAGCGTTCGGCGATCCCGCCCTTGGCTTCCATGCCCAACGACTCGGCGCGCGCCCGGACATAGGAGGTCATCGCGCCGAGAACTAGGCAGGCCAGCGAGAGACCAAGGTAGAGCTTGGAGTCGCCGCCCCAGGCGTACCAAAGGGCGATCCCGCCAAAGATTGCCGCATCGCCAAAGCGGTCGAGCGTGGAGTCCAAGAACGCCCCCCACTTCGAGGATCGACCGAGCTTTCGCGCCATCGTGCCGTCGATGATGTCGCTGAACACGAACGCGGTGACGAACATCGTGCCCCAGAAGAACTCGCCTTGCGGGAACAGCCAGAGCGCGCCGGTGCAAACACCGATCGTGCCGACCCAAGTGACCATGTCGGGCGTCACCCCGATTTTCAGCAGTCCGTCGGCCACCGGTGAAAACAGCTTGTTCCAGAACGCGCGAAAGCGTTCGAGCATTCAGCCCACCTCGTTCCAAGCCGCACGCAGCAAATCGGCAGTTTCAGCGATGGTCTGCGGCAGCGTCTTGGTCCGCCCGACCACGGTCATGAAGTTCGCGTCGCCGCCCCATCGCGGCACCACATGCTGGTGCAGATGCGCCGAAATCGAACCGCCGGCCACCTCGCCGAGGTTCAGCCCGACGTTGAAACCGTGTGGACTGCTGACCTCGCGAATGGCCCGGATTGACTGCTGAGTTAGCGCAGTCAGTTCGGCCGACTCGGCCGCTGTCAGTTCGGTCAGGTCAGACTCGTGCCGGTTCGGCAACACCATCAAGTGACCGGGGTTGTAGGGGAACAAGTTCATCGCCACGAAACAGTGCTCGCCGCGCACCACGATCAAATCAGTTTGCTGATCGCCCGCGACCATCGCGCAAAAGGGACAACCCGTCGGATTGGCTTCACCAGCTTGGCGGACATAGGCCATTCGGTACGGTGCCCACAGGCGCTCAAGTCCGTCGGGATCAGCCATCAGACCTGGACCCGGTCACGCACTGCGGCAACGATCCGGTCGACCGCATCGTCGAGCGAGACACCGTTGTCTTGGTCGCCGTTGCGGTATCGGAACGAGACCGCACCGCCCTCGATATCGGTGTCGCCGGCCAAGACCATGAACGGAACCTTCTGGGTCTGGGCGGTGCGGATCTTCTTTTGCATCCGCTCGTCCGAATCGTCGACCTCGAACCGAATCCCTTCAGCGACCAGTCGCTCCTGCAGTTCGCGCAGGTAGTCCACGTGGCGTTCGGCCACCGGAATACCAACCGCCTGCACCGGCGCGAGCCACGGTGGGAAGGCGCCGGCGTAGTGCTCCACCAAGACGCCCAGGAACCGTTCGATCGAGCCGAACTTGGCCGAGTGAATCATCACCGGTTGCTTGCGGGTGCCGTCCGAATCGACGTACTCGAGCGCGAACCGCTCTGGCGAGGGCTGGTTGAAGTCATACTGGATCGTCGACATTTGCCAGGACCGACCGATCGCATCGCGCGCTTGCACCGAGATCTTCGGCCCGTAGTAGGCCGCTCCACCCGGATCTGGCACGAGCTCTAGCCCGGTCTCGGCAGCAACGTCGGCCAACACTTGGGTGGCCATCGCCCAGTCTTCGTCCGAGCCGATGAATTTGTCTTTGGACGAATCGCGGGTGGACAACTCCAGGTAGAAGTCGTCGAGGCCGAAGTCCTTGAGCAGGCTCAACACGAAGTTCAGCAGGTGACGAATTTCGGCCGGCGCCTGCTCGGGGGTGACGTAGGAATGCGAGTCGTCTTGAGCGAAGCCGCGCACGCGAGTCAGTCCGTGGATAACCCCGGACTTTTCGTTTCGGTAAACGTGCCCGAACTCGAACAGTCGCATCGGCAGCTCGCGGTAAGAGCGCTGGCGCGAACGGTAGATCAAGTTGTGCATCGGGCAGTTCATCGCCTTGATGCGGTAGTCCTGACCGTCGACGTCCATCGCGGCGAACATGCCTTCGCCGTAATACGGCAAGTGTCCAGAGGTGTGGAAGAGCTCTTCGCGCGCAATGTGCGGGGTGCCGACGTAGTCGAACCCTTCTTCAATGTGCCGCTGGCGGACGTAGTCCTCCATCTCGCGCTTGATCACTCCCCCGCGCGGGTGGAACACCGGCAGTCCCGAGCCGATCTCGTCGGGGAAACTGTAAAGGTCGAGCTCGACGCCGAGTCGGCGATGATCACGACGTTGGGCTTCCTCGATCCGGTGCAGGTGGTCGTCCAGATCTTCCTTTGTCGCCCAAGCCGTGCCGTAGATCCGCTGCAGTTGCTTGTTCTTTTCGTCGCCGCGCCAGTAGGCAGCAGCCGAACGCATGAGCTTGAATGCCGGAATGCGTTTGGTGGTCGGCAGGTGCGGGCCACGGCACAGATCACCCCAGGCCCTAGAGCCATCGCGCTTGAGGTTGTCGTAAATGGTCAGCCCGCCATCACCGACTTCGACGCTGGCCCCTTCGACATCGGCACCTGCGGTGGATTTCAGACCGATTAGTTCCAACTTGTACGGCTCATTGGCCAACTCGACTCGGGCCGCATCGTCGTCGAGGGCTCGCCGGTCGAACTTCTGGCCCTCCTTGATGATCTTCTTCATCTTGGACTCGATCTTGGCCAAGTCTTCTGGCACGAACGGGATCTCGACGTCGAAGTCGTAGTAGAAACCGTCCTTGATCGGCGGGCCGATGCCAAGTTTGGCGTCGGGGAACAATTCTTGGACTGCTTGGGCCATCACGTGCGCGGTCGAGTGGCGCAAGATGTCGAGCCCATCGGCAGACTCGATCGTCACCGGCTCAACTTCATCGCCTTCGGCGAGTTCACGCGCTAAGTCGACCAACTGGCCGTTCAGCCGCGCTGCGATCACAGCTGTGTCTTCGGCGAACAGTTGCCAGACCTTGGTTCCGGGTTCGACCACCTGCGATGAGTTGGAAACGGTCACGGACAGGCTCATAGAAAACCCCTTCTGGTCTGGCGACCCCTACGACTGGGTGGCGCTCTTGGCAAACACTTTACCGAGTTTGGTACTCACTCCCGACCACGGCCGGTTAGGCTTCGGGCAACTGTCCCAAGAGCACCACCTGTTACAGCCCGAAAGGCAGCGCACGTGCGTTCAATCACTTCAGTAGTACTTTCAGCAGTCCTAGCAATCGGCGGCACCGCCGTCCTAGTTTCACCTGCTGAAGCCGCGCCCGCGCGCGTCAAGATCACCACGATCGCCAAGAAGTCAATCGGCTGGGACGGTAAAGCCAAGTTCAAGCCGTCAGCGAAGGTGACCAAGGCCGGCAAGAAGGCCAAGATCAAGATCAAGAGCAAAACCATCACGGTTCGCCAAGGCAGCAAAGTCGTTGCCAAGAACCGTAAGAGCGTTACCTTGCGACCGGGCACCTACCAGATGTCGGTGAAAGTCACCTACCTCGAACGCGGCAAGAAAATCGCGGCCTGGAAGAAGTTCCGCACCGTCGTCTCCCAAAGCGCATGCGCGACCAACGCCGACTATCGCTCTCTTATAGCCGATCCGAACTTCGTTCCCGAAGTGACCGGTGACAGCGTTTCGGTCGTCGCCAAGAAACTTCGTTCCAAAGGCAAGGGCGAGACCTACACCCCACAAGAACTGATCGACCAACTCAAAGCGTTCAAACTAATATTCGGCGAGTTCGACCCCTCGATCATCCCTGAGATCGATGCGGCCATCGCTGAAATTGAAGACCTCATTGAAAAGGGCGTCACCGAGTTCGAGGATCGCACCTACCGCGGCTGCGGCGACAAGTTCGAGGTTTCGACACTTTTCGCCAACGGTGAACTCATGGACTACACCGCCGACAAGAAGGACGACTTCTTTTCCGGATTGGCCACGCCTGCGCGACTGCTCACGACTTTGAATTGACCTCATAAGAGGTGTTGATCGACTCAAAGAAGTTGACCAACTGCAAAGTGTCGTTTGCCGTCGCCATCCACTTGGCCGGGTTCGCCACCCGATAGTGCGGCTCAAAGCCGAGTTCTTCTAGTCGGCGGTCGGCTAGGTACTTGACGTACTGGTTGATGTAGTCGGCGTTCAACCCCAAGATTCCGGTCGGCAGCAGGTCGCGGTTGTAGTCAGCCTCCATGTCGACCGCGTCCAAGATCATTTGGCGGATCTCGTCGGCGAAATCAGGCGTGGCCACGTCCGGGTTCTCCTCGAGCACAGTCAGAATCAGGTTGATGCCGAATTTGAGGTGCAGGCTCTCGTCACGCACGCTCCAGCTGAC
>JAPXRA010000082.1:6822-7531 GCA_033813795.1 Aeromicrobium sp.
CCAGTCGATCAACGAACCGAAGTTGCGCAGCAGGTTGCGTTGGCGAAAACTCAACGCCACCATGAAGCCCGAGTAGAACCAAATGCCTTCCAAAATCACGTTGTAGGCGATCAGGTTCCGCACGAAATCCTGTTTGCCTTCAGTGGTGGAAATGTCGAGAGTTTGCTCGGTCATTCGGGTGATGTATTTGACCTCAAACTCTTCCTTGCGCGCCATCGAAGGCACCGTCACATGCGACTCGTACGCCGCCACCCGATCAATCGGGAAGGTTTCGAGGACATACTCAAAACTCATGCAGTGGTTAGCCTCCTCCCACATCTGCTTGGCCAAATACAGGTGACATTCGGCAGCGTTGACGTACGGGTACACCCCGAACGCCAGCGCCTTGTTTACCAACAGTTCGTTGGGGTTGAAGTAACTCATCAGGTGAGTCAGCGCATGGCGTTCGTCATCGCTCATCCGCTCGAAGTCGCCCAGGTCTTCACCCAGTTGGATTTCGTTAGGGAACCAAGTGTTGGCGACGGCTTGGTCGTAAAGATCCATCGCCCACTGGTAGGTGACCGGTTTTAGCAGCAGCCCTTCCTGGATGCCAGTTCCCAAAATGCTCATCAGATTCTCCTAAGTTGTGGTGGGTCGGTTACTGGCAGGACTCGCAGTTGAGCCGTTCTTGTGGATCGATCGGGCAGGCATCGCCGTCAACCACCACTAG
>JAPXRA010000083.1:0-7399 GCA_033813795.1 Aeromicrobium sp.
AGATGTATCATTGGGTCTCGTGGGCTCGGAGATGTGTATAAGAGACAGGCGCTAGGTCCCACCAAGCGCACTCCACTGGGACTAGACCCACCGGCGCTCCGGAAACCTGGGACCAGACCCACCGCCACCCGGGAAACCTAGGACCAGACCCACCGCCACCCGGCCGCGCTCCACGGTTCCCGTCGTGGGCGGTGCGCTAGGTCCCACCAAGACCGCACGCCTAGGACCAGACACACCGGCGCTCCGGGAAACCTGGGACCAGACACACCGGCGCCGCGCCTACTACTTGGTTGCAGCAGCGATCGCGGTATCGAGATCGGCCTGCGAGAAGCCTTCGATCTTCTTGCCGTCTACGAAAATCGTCGGGGTGCCAGTGACACCGCGTTCCTGGGCCGCCTCGCGTGCCTTATTGAGCCACGGTACGAACTTGCTCGTCTTTACGCACGAGTCCAAGCCGGTGACGCCAAGGCCCTCAGCGATCTTCAAGAGATCTGCCGAGGCCGGTGGCGCGGTGCCGGCGTAGTACTTCTGCCCGAACAGGGCGGTATGCATCTTCCAGAAGGATTCGGGGCCTTGCGTATCAACCGTGCAGATAGCGGAGTTCATCACGTCGTGAGCTGGTCCTTCTTCGGCTTCACCATCCATGATCGTCATCGGGTTGAAGCGCAAGGAAATTTCACCGGCGTCGGCCTTCTGTCGCAGGTAGGCGCCAGTCGAGGCTTCGAAGTCCCCACAGTGCGAGCACAGGAAGTCTTCGTAAGTCTCTACCAGCGGCGCGTTGGCGGCAGCCTTCGTCGCGGCCGGGTAGTCGATCCCGTTTTCGGTGGTGTTCCGCGGTGTCACCACTTCAGTCTCGGACGCGTTCTCGTCGGCGGCGTTCTTGATCGCCCAACCGCCAACACCGATCAGCACAACAACAACGGCCACGATCGCCACCGAAATCAAGTTCCGCTGCTTACGTTCGGCCTTCTCGCGGTCCTTGCGCATCTGCTCGGCGCGCGCGGCGCGGGCTTGACGATCGTTGGTCACAGTGTGCTCCTAGGTGGGCGAAACAGAAGTCTTACTCGATCAGAATCTATGCCACTAGCGCAAACGATCGAGCCGAGGGTCGAATGCGCTACAACCAATTTGGCCCTAGGCCGCAGCAATCGCAGCCGCAAGATCTTGCGGCTGCCTTGCTTGCGATGCCTTGCCATTGATATGCACGGCCGGCGTACCCGGAATGTCCTCGTCGGCGTCGAATTTCGCTTTCGTTTGATCAATCCAGGGCACGAACTTCTCAGTGCGCACACAGTTGCCCAAGCCCGAGACGCCGACGTCTTCAGCCATCTTGATCAGGGCTGCATCTTCTGGTCCCGGCCCGCCTTCGGCAGGCTGGTTGGCGAAAAGCGCGTCATGGACCTTCCAGAATGCCTCAGGGCCTTGTTCGTCAACAGCGCAGATACCCAAGTTCATTGCGCGACGCGAGTAATCGTTGGTGCTCTCGTCATGCAAGAACGAGAACGGCATGAACCGAAGTTGGATATTTCCTGCAGTTGCCTGCTCGCTGAGGAAGCTGCCGCTTATTTGCTCGAATAATCCACACGACGGGCACAGGAAATCGGCGAACACCTCAACGACTGGAGCAGACGAGTTCTCTGCTTCCCCGGCCGGGTAGTCGATCCCGTTCTCGGTGGTGTTTCGCGGCTTGATCACTTCGATCTGCTCTGCATTGTCGTCAGCGGCGTCCTTGATCGCCCAACCGCCAACACCAATCAACAAAACAACGACTGCCACAATCGCCACCGAAATCAAGTTCCGCTGCTTACGCTCAGCCTTTTCGCGGTCCTTACGCATCTGCTCGGCGCGCGCGGCGCGGGCTTGACGATCATTGGTCACGCTTGTCTCCTGTGGATTGCCCAAAACGTTCACGCGCAGCCTACCGGCGAGTATCCAACATTTTGATCGCGTCTCAGGGCCGTCAGTGGCCACGGCTAGGGTGTCGGTGTGAACGACAAGTTGGTTTGGGTTGACTGCGAGATGACTGGGCTGTCCCTCAAGGACGACGCCCTGATTGAAATCGCGGCGTTAGTAACCGATTACGACCTCAACGTCCTCGGCGATGGCGTCGACTTGATCATCAAGCCGCCGCAGGCCGCCCTCGATCAGATGAACGAGGTCGTCACCCAGATGCACACCACTTCCGGGTTGCTCGACGAACTCGCCGGCGGCATCACGGTGCGCGAGGCTGAGGAGCAAGTACTCGACTACATCCGCCAGTACGCAAAAGAGCCAGGTAAGACGCCGCTCGCGGGCAACTCCATCGGCACCGATCGCGGGTTCTTGGCCCGCGACATGACCGAACTTGAGTCTTGGCTGCACTATCGCGTGATTGACGTTTCGTCGATCAAGGAACTATCGCGCCATTGGTTCCCCCGGGCGTATTTCGCGGCGCCCGAAAAGGGCGGCGCACACCGCGCGCTCGCCGACATCCGTGAAAGCATCGACGAATTGCGTTACTACCGTCGCGCAGTTTTTCAGGCCGATCCGGGCATCGACAGTGAGTCGGCTCGCGCGATAGCGGCCGAGATTGCTGCGGGTGCCACACCGGCATAAGCGGCTCGAGCGTTGTCCGGTAGACTCATCGCGCTGCGCTTGATGCGCACATGGTGGCTGTAGCTCAGTTGGTAGAGCCCCGGCTTGTGGTGCCGGTGGTCGCGGGTTCAAGTCCCGTCAGCCACCCCAAGGTCGTAACTCGACCAAGACTCCCGAACCAAACCGGTTCGGGAGTTTCTTTTTCGCCGTCCTGAGTTCAAGATGATCCCATGAGCGCCGCCAAAACGCAGCCGACTGACGCGAACGTCGAAGAGTTCCTTGCCGCAGCCACCCCGGCGCGGCGACGAACTGACGGCGAAGAATTGGCCCAGATCTTCAGTGAAGTCACCGATACCGAACCGGTCATGTGGGGGCCGTCGATCATCGGGTACGGCTCGTATCAGTTCATTTCCCCCGCAAATCCGCGCACTCGCGGGATCTGGCCCAAAACCGGCTTCTCACCGCGCAAGGCTGCACTGTCACTTTACGGACTAAAAGACTTGCCCGAAGGCGCGGAACTGCTGCCAAAACTGGGCACCTTCACCGAAGGAGTCGGCTGCGTCTACGTCAAGAAACTCGACGACATCGACCGGGCCGTACTGCGTCAACTGATCGCCATCGCTTGGGCCAGGACCGACGACCCCGAGCCCACGACCTGACTCAGGCCGACTCGATCGGCACGACGTCCGGCGCACCCATCCGGGCCGCGTCGGCGGTCTCATCGTCGACCATCGTCTGGCTTTCGAGTTCAGCCTCCACCCGCTTGCGGTAGTGGTCGACCTCGAGGTCGCGCTGGTGTTGCGACCAGCCCAACGGCCCTGCCATCAGCGAGGCGGCCTCGGTTGCACTTTCGGTACCGCGGCCAAACGTCTCGATCGACAGCCGGGTACGCCTGGCCAAAATGTCGTCAAGGTGGCGGGCGCCTTCGTGGGTGACCCCGTAGACGACTTCGGCGCGAAGGTAGTCGTCATTGCCGGCCAGCGGCTCGGCCAGTTCAGGACGTTGGACCATCAGGTCAAAGAGTTCAACCGCCAAGGAGCCGTACCGGTTCAGTAGGTGCTCTATCCGCCCCACACCGACGCCGTGACGCTCGGCCAAGGCGTGGCGCTGGTTCCACATCGCCTCATAGCCCTCGGCGCCAAGCAGTGGCACCTCGTCGGTGCAGCACTTGGGGACCCGCCGATCGAGCATCGATTCCATCTGCTGCACGGCCGCGTCGATCGCGTCTTTGGCCATCACTCGATAGGTCGTGTACTTGCCGCCGGCGATCACGACCAAGCCCTTAACCGACGTCGAAACGGCATGCTCACGCGAAAGTTTGCTGGTGGCCTCGTCTTCGCCCGCAAGAAGTGGCCGCAAACCGGCAAAGACTCCTTCGACGTCTTCTGGGGTCAGTGGCTCAACCAGAACCTTGTTCACATGGTTGAGCAGGTATTCGATATCGGACTTGCTGGCCGCCGGATGGTCCTTGTTTAGATCCCAGTCCGTATCGGTGGTGCCGATAATCCAGTGCCGCCCCCACGGGATGACGAACAGCACCGACTTTTCGGTGCGCAAGATCAGCCCTGCGCTGCCGCGAATCCGGTCCTTGGGCACTACTAGGTGGATGCCTTTGCTGGCCCGTACGTGGAACTGTCCGCGCTCGCCGGCAAAGGACTGGGTTTCGTCGGTCCACACGCCGGTGGAGTTCACTACCTGCTTGGCGGCGATATCGAACTCGCGGCCAGATTCCAGGTCTTTTACCCGGGCACCGACTACTCGGTCGCCTTCACGAAGCAGGTCAACCACGCGGGTGCGACTTGCGACGTGCGCGCCGTATGCCGCAGCCGTACGCGCCAGCATCATCGTGTGTCGGGCGTCGTCGACTTGGCCGTCGTAGTAGTGCAGCGCACCCACCAGCGCGTCTTTGCGAAGCGCCGGCATCATCCGCCGCGCACCCGTGCGAGTCAGGTGCCGGTGCGCCGGCACGCCGCGCGAGCGGCCCGACAGCATCGCCATCGAGTCATAAAGGGCGACGCCGGCACCGGCATAGAACCGCTCCCAGCCGCGATGGGTCAGCGGGTACAAAAACGGCACCGGCTTGACTAGGTGCGGCGCGAGTTTTTCAATCAGCAGGCTGCGTTCGGCCAGCGCTTCGGCGACTAGGCGAAAGTCGAGCATCTCCAGGTAGCGCAAGCCACCGTGAATGAGTTTGCTGGAGCGGCTCGAGGTGCCTGAGGCGAAGTCGCGCGCCTCGACAAGACCTACCCTGAGTCCGCGGGTGGCCGCGTCAAGTGCAGCACCAGCGCCGACCACACCGGCGCCGATCACCAAAATGTCCAGCGGTTCGGCCGCCAAAGCTCTTAGGGACT
The DNA here is from genome assembly GCA_033813795.1 of Aeromicrobium sp. Classification (GTDB taxonomy): domain Bacteria; phylum Actinomycetota; class Actinomycetes; order Propionibacteriales; family Nocardioidaceae; genus Aeromicrobium. The sequence goes on from JAPXRA010000083.1 coordinate 4,926, forward strand.
GTTCACGAAATTCGGGCGATAGGGCAACCGGACGCATGGGCCAAGTCAACCAGCATTCAACTAGTTGTGGCTAATCCTCTCCCGCTGGCGTGGCAAAACTCACTCAACCCAGTTCAGCGTGCGGTCAACCGCTTTCTTCCACTGGTGGTAGCCGGTTTCGCGCTGTTCGTCGCTCCAGTTTGGCGACCAGCGTTTCGATTCGGCCCAGTTTGCTGCGAGTTCTTTGGTGTCGGACCAGAACCCGACGGCCAAGCCCGCAGCGTACGCCGCACCTAGGCAGGTCGTCTCTGGCACCACTGGGCGACTGACCTCGATGTCGAGGATGTCGGCCTGGATCTGCATGCACAGTTCGTTGGCGGTGATTCCGCCATCGACGCGCAGCACTTCGAGCTCGATTCCCGCGTCAGCGAGCATCACGTCGACCACATCGCGCGATTGATAACAAATCGCCTCCAGCGCCGCACGTGCCACGTGCGCCAGAGTGTTGAACCGGGACAGACCGACAATCACGCCGCGCGCATCGGGGCGCCAGTATGGGGCGAACAGCCCGCTAAATGCCGGCACGAAATAGACGCCGCCGTTGTCTTCAACGGTCGAGGCAAGCCGCTCAGAATCGGCCGCGTCGTCGAACACCTGTAACTGGTCGCGCAGCCATTGGATCGCCGAGCCGGTGACGGCGATCGAGCCTTCGAGCGCGTAGACAGCGGGAGCGTCGCCGAACTGGTAGGCCACGGTAGTTAGTAGCCCGTTGGTCGAGCGCACGATCTGGTTTCCCGTGTTCAGCACCAAGAAGTTGCCGGTGCCGTAAGTGTTCTTCAACATGCCCGGTTCAAAACAGGCTTGGCCAACAAGCGCGGCGTGCTGGTCGCCGAGGTTGCCCGAAAGGATGACTTCGCCGCCAAATGGCCCGTCAACCCTGGTCCGACCGAACTCCGTCGACGAGGCGGTGATCTCAGGAAGCATTTGGCGCGGCACCTCGAAGATCTCCAGCAGTTCGTCATCCCAGTCGAGGTTCTCTAGGTGCATCAGCATGGTGCGACTGGCGTTGGTCACGTCGGTGACGTGCACTCCCCCATCCGGACCGCCGGTCAGGTTCCAGATCAGCCAAGTGTCGATCGTGCCGAACAGGGCGTGGCCGGCTTCGGCGTCGGCGCGCACGCCGGGCACGTTGTTCAAAATCCAATTGAGCTTTCCGCCAGAGAAGTACGCCGCCGGTGGCAAGCCAGCCTTCTCATGAATTGTCTTGCCTTGGCCGCCCTCGTCGAGGCGCTTAGCGAAGTCGGCGGTGCGCATGTCTTGCCAGACAATCGCGTTCGTGTACGGCTCGCCGGTGCGCTTGTCCCATACGACAGTGGTTTCGCGCTGATTGGTTACACCGACTGCAGCCAGATCGGCCGCACTGATTCCGGCGGCCTTGAGCCCGCCTTCAATCACTGCGGCGGTGTTTCGCCAGATTTCGGCCGCATCGTGCTCAACCCAACCGGCCTTCGGCAAGATCTGTTCGTGCTCGAGTTGGTGGCGGCCCACTTCGGTGCCCGCATGGTCAAAAACCATAAATCGGGTGCTGGTCGTGCCCTGATCGATTGCTCCAACAAACTGCTGCGACATGGCCACACCCTAGCCACTGGCGGGCCTTAGTAGGCGCATGAATGTTCACCAGATGAGAACTAGTTTCCAAAAACTTCGCGCACCTGCCCTGGCCACGAATTGGCGCTGAGCCTCTCGGCTTGCAGTGACGACCCCGACAACCCGCAAACTGGCTCACCTGAGCCGTCCGCAGTCAGTTGAGCCCGATTTCGGGCCATGCCGAGGCGTGCGGTAGAGTAGCGACGCGCGTTACGGCGAGCACCCCTAGCTCAATTGGCAGAGCAGCTGACTCTTAATCAGCGGGTTCAGGGTTCGAGTCCCTGGGGGTGTACCAACACCGGCTCCGATTCAGTTCGGAGCCGTTTTGTTTTTCTCCGCCTGCTTGAGCGCCCGGCTAATACTGCTGTGCGAAACGCCTGCAGCCTCAACGATCTCTTGGTACGACATGCCCGCCTCGATCGCCGCGGCCAGCGCTTGGCCCCAGTTAGCGCGCGCCTGGCTGATCTGCTGCTCGTATTCCTCGGTTGCCTGGTCGTATTCATCGCGCGCGGCGAGCAAGGTTCGAGCTACCGATTCGTCGTATTGGCCACGGTGTCTAAACGCCATTGCCCAAACCTAAGCCATCAACCCCCGATTTTGTTCGCCCACTAATCATTAGTAGACTTACAAATATGGTCGACCGCAATCCCCTCTCGCTAGACGAACAGGTGTGCTTTGCGCTTTCGGTCGCTGCCCGATCGATCGTGGCGTGCTACCGCGATGTGCTCGAACCCCTCGGCCTAACCCACCCGCAGTACCTAGTAATGCTGGCGCTTTGGGAAAACGACGGCCTCACCTTGCGTGCGCTCAGCGAACGCCTGCGACTAGAACCGGCGACCGTCTCGCCC
>JAPXRA010000084.1:0-7356 GCA_033813795.1 Aeromicrobium sp.
CACTACACCCGAATCTTGAACTACATCAAGCCCGACTACGTGCACGTGTTCGTTGCCGGTCGCTTGGTTGAAACCGGCGGCAAAGAACTGGCAGACCAGCTCGAAGCCGAGGGTTACGACAAGTTCGTCAAGGCTTCGGTCTGAGGAGAACGATGATGTCCGGGTTCGACGTTTCGGCAGTGCGGGAGGATTTCCCGATCCTTTCGCGCACCATGGCTGGCGAGCGGCCGTTGGTTTATCTAGATAGCGCCAACACTTCGCATAAGCCGCGCCAGGTCGTCGACGCGATCGCCGAACACTATTTGGTGCACAACGCGAACGTCGCCCGGGCGATGCATCAGCTCGGCGCTGAAGCCAGCGAGGCGTTCGAACTCGGTCGCACCAAAGTCGCCGAGTTCATCGGTTCGACCAATCGTGACGAGGTCATCTTCACCAAGAACGCTTCCGAAGCGCTTAACTTGGTGGCGCGCACCCTCGGCGATTCGGGTCGGGTGGGAGCCGGCGACGAAGTGGTCGTCACCCAAATGGAGCACCACTCCAACTTGGTGCCGTGGCAGTTGTTGTGCCAGCGCACCGGCGCGAAACTGCGTTGGTACGGCGTCACCGGTGAAGGTCGGCTCGATCTGGACTCGTTGACCTTGACCGAACAAACCAAGGTCGTCGCGGTTACTTGGGTGTCGAACATGCTCGGCACGATCAACCCGGTGGCAGAGGTCGTTCGTCGGGCGCGTGAAGTCGGCGCGCTCGTGGTGATTGACGCGTCTCAGGCCGTGCCGCAACTGCCGGTCAACGTCGCCGAACTCGGCGCCGACTTCGTCGCGTTTACCGGCCACAAGATGGTCGGTCCTACCGGAATCGGCGTGCTTTGGGGCAGGTACGACTTACTCGCCGAATTGCCGCCGTTCCTTGGCGGTGGCGAGATGATCGAGACCGTTTCGATGGAGGCGACCACGTTCGCCAAGCCGCCGCACCGGTTCGAGGCCGGCACGCCACCGATTGCCCAGTCGGTCGGTTTGGGTGCGGCAGTGGACTACCTGACCGCGCTCGGGATGGAAAACGTGGCGGCTCACGAGCAGCAGATCACCGCCTACGCTCTGGCTCAACTCAACGAGTTGGCTGGGGTCAACATTGTCGGCCCGAAAGAGCCGGTCGATCGCGGGGGAGCGATCAGCTTCACGCTCGATGGCGTGCATCCGCACGACGTGGCCCAGTTGCTCGATTCGCAGGGCGTGGCCGTGCGAGCCGGTCACCACTGCGCCAAGCCACTTCACCAACTGTTCGGAGTGCAGTCCACCACGCGCGCCTCGTTCTACCTGTACACGACCGAGGCGGAGATTGACGCGCTTGTCGCGGCGATTGCCCACACCCAGAAGTACTTCGGAGTTTGAGATGAGTGCCGCCGACGTTGACGCGCTGTACCAAGAGATCATCTTGGATCACTACAAGAACCCCAACGGGGCCGGACTGCGCGATGCGTTCGACGCTGAGGTTCATCATGTAAACCCGACCTGCGGCGACGAAATCACCCTGCGGGTAAAACTCGATGGCCAGCAAGTTGTAGACGTCTCCTATGCGGCCGAAGGCTGTTCGATCAGCCAAGCTTCGGCCTCGGTGATGCACGAGTTGTTAGTTGGCAAGTCGGTCGAAGAAGACTTCGCCACCCTCGAGGTCTTTCAAGAACTCATGCAAGGCCGCGGCAAAGTCGAACCGAACGAAGACGTGCTTGAAGACGCGATCGCTTTCGCCGGCGTCGCTCAGTTCCCGGCGCGCGTCAAGTGCGCACTACTGTCCTGGATGGCTTGGAAAGATGCCGTCGCTCAAGCCCTCGCCAAGGAGGAATCATGACCACCGACCACAGTGACTTGCCCGAGGTCGACCTATCCAACGTCCAAGTGGCGGCCAACCCGACGAGCCGAGATGACGTCGAAGAGGCGCTGCGCGACGTTGTTGACCCCGAACTGGGGATCAATGTCGTCGATCTGGGTTTGATCTATGGCGTCCACGTAGACGAACACAGCAACGCGGTCATCCAGATGACACTCACTTCGGCGGCCTGCCCGCTTACCGACGTGATCGAGGACCAGACCCGCGCCGCCCTTGACGGTATCGTGAACGACTTTCGGATCGAATGGGTTTGGATGCCGCCGTGGGGCCCGGACAAGATCACCGAGGACGGCCGCGAAATGCTGCGCGCCCTGGGCTTCAACATCGGCTGAACCGAAGCGCGCATCGGCCCCGACTACCTCGATGAAACTGCTCAACAGGGTACGAGAACTATCGCCGGACTCGGTCCTCCCGGCTTGGTTAGATCTGCCGCGTCGGACTTTTCGAGGGTTCTTTGCACATTCTTGTCCGGATCTGGCCGCGGGATTGACCTACTACGGCATATTGGCCCTGTTCCCGGCCGCGCTCGTATTGCTGTCGCTACTGGGCATTTTTGGCCAAGACCAGGCCAGTGTTGAACTAATTGTCAGTCTCTTGGACAAGGTGGGCGCCTCTTCCATCGCCAATACGATTGAGCCGACCTTGATTGAACTCAGCATGGCCCCACGGGCCGGCTTGACCTTAGTTATCGGCCTGTTGGCCGGTTTGTGGACGGCATCGAGTTTTGTTGGTGCTTTCGGTCGCGGGCTTAACCGAATCTACGAAGTCGAGGAAGACCGGCCGATCTGGAAACTGCGATTGCTGATGCTTGGCCTGACGATCATCACGGTCTCGGCCAGCGCGGTGATCGTGCTTAGCCTGATCTTGACTGGCCCGGCGGCACGTGCTGTGGGTGAGGCCGTGGGTCTTGGTGAAACTGCGGTAACGACCTGGAACTACCTCAAGTGGCCCTTCGTCTTATTGCTGGTGGTGCTAGTGGTTGCGCTGCTGTACCACTTAGCCCCGAACACAAAACCAACGGGTTTTCGCTGGTTCAGTCCCGGCTCTGTGGTGGCGATCGCAACCTGGCTCATTGCATCGGGTGGTTTTGGTTTCTATATCGCCAACTTTGCGAATTACGACAGGACATATGGCTCACTGGCCGGCATCATCATTTTTCTGCTCTGGCTCTGGCTAACCAATCTCGCGCTGCTCTTTGGTGCGCAGTTGGATGCGGAGTTGGCGCGTGGCAGAGCCCACGGTGGTCCTACGGGCCGAAAACTGCCGGTACAATAGGCGCATGACCGTCCAGCGCGAGTAAGTGCCGTCGAGCCCTCGACCCGCCTTCAAGCCTGACGAAAGATTCCCAATGATTACCGCTTCCAATGTGGAGCTGCGCTTTGGTGCGCGCGTCCTAATGTCCGATGTGTCCTTTCAGGTCACCAAGGGCGACAAGATCGGTCTAGTTGGCCGAAACGGCGCCGGCAAGACCACGCTGACCAAAATGCTGGCAGGCGCTGGCGGTGAGCCCTCGGCCGGTTCGTTCGCCCGGACCGGCGAGATCGGCTATTTGCCCCAGGATCCCAAGAGCGGCGACCTTTCGATCACCGCGCGTGATCGGATTTTGTCGGCTCGAGGCCTCGATGACGCACTTCGCCGGATGCGAAAGGCCGAGGTCGAGATGGCTTCGTCCGATTCGGCCGTGGCCGAGGACGCGATGCGCCGCTACACCCGCGCTGACGCCGATTTCGGGGCCGCTGGTGGGTATGCGGCCGAAGCCGAAGCGGCCACGATCTCGCATGCACTCGGCCTGCCCGACCGGGTGCTGGCCCAACCGCTCTCAACCCTTTCTGGTGGCCAGCGTCGCCGCATCGAACTGGCGCGCATCCTGTTCAGCGACGCCGACACGATGCTGCTGGACGAACCCACCAACCACCTCGACGCCGACTCGGTAACTTGGCTGCGCGGCTTCTTGCAGAACTACTCCGGCGGGCTAATCATCATCAGCCACGACGTGGAACTGGTCGAAGAGACGGTCAACCGGGTGTTCTACCTCGACGCAAACCGCGCCACGATCGACATTTACAACATGGGCTGGAAGCACTATCTGCGCCAGCGCGAAGCCGATGAGTCCCGGCGTAAGCGTGAACGCGAAATCACCACCAAGACCGCTGAGCGACTAATCGCCCAAGGTAACAAGATGCGGGCGAAGGCTTCCAAAGCCTCCGCCGCCCAGCAGATGCTGCGCCGCGCCGAGCAGATGATGGCCGGGCTTGAGGACGTGCGCCAAACCGAGAAGGTCGCGAAGATCGACTTCCCGAAACCGGCCTCCTGCGGCAAAACACCGCTCATGGCCACCGGCCTGTCGAAGTCCTACGGGTCGCTGGAGATCTTCACCGACGTCGATCTGGCGATCGACCGGGGGAGTCGGGTGGTCATTCTTGGGCTCAACGGCGCCGGTAAGACCACCTTGCTGCGGATGCTGGCCGGCACCCTCGAATCTGACACTGGCGAGATCGTGCCGGGGCATGGCTTGAAGATCGGCTACTTCGCCCAAGAGCACGAAACGCTGGACTTGAACCGGTCAGTGCTGGAAAACATGCAGAGTTCGGCACCCGATCTGACCGACACCCAGGCTCGCAGTGTGCTCGGCGCTTTCTTGTTCACCGGCGACGACGCCGACAAGTCAGCCAGCGTGCTCTCCGGTGGTGAGCGTACCCGCTTGGCTCTTGCTGGCTTGATCGTTTCGAGCGCCAACGTGCTGCTGCTCGACGAGCCGACCAACAACCTCGACCCGGCCTCGCGCGCCGAAGTGCTCGATGCGATTCGGCGCTACGAGGGTGCAATCGTTCTGGTGTCCCACGACGAAGGCGCTGTGCGCGCCCTAGACCCGGACCGGGTGTTGTTGCTGCCTGACGGCGACGAGGATATTTGGTCCGACGATTACGCCGACATCATCGCTTTGGCCTGATCGCCGGCCTTCTTTTTGCGGCGGTCCAGCAGCTCGGCGCGGACAAACCAGAAGTAGCCAAAGACGGCCAGCGCGGTAAAGAAGTACCACTGAATCGAGTAGAACAAGCTTGGTCCAGAGCCGAGGTCCGGTTGCTTGGCCACTTCGATCCCGTCAGAGACGGGGCTGGTTTGGGCAACGTAGCCTGGCAGCGCTTCTTCACCTAGCGTCTTCGTCCAGCGACTGCTGTTGATCGCCCGAACCTGTCCGTCAGTGGGGGTGGTGGCGCTGGCTTTGGCGGTGCTGTTGGCCCGAAGCCAGCCGCTAACGGTCACTTCGCCTGCTGGTGCGGCTGGAATCTCGGCTGGCGCCGAACCGGAGTTGTCCGATTCAACCCAACCGCGATTAATCAACACCAGTGAGCCATCAGCCAGCCGAAACGGCGTGACTACTTCCACGCCCGGTCGGCTGTCGCGGGGGGAGAACCGGACGGTTACCTCGTTGGCCGGCTCGAAGGTGCCAGTTGCGGTGACGGTGCGCCACTCAAGGTCGTCCTGCCAACCCTTGGCCAACACGTCCGAGACAGGTGTGGGCTCAGCGGTGTAGTTCGCGCGGATCAGCGCGTTTTCGGCCTTGCGTTGCTCGTAGCGGTCGGCCTGCCAGCCGGCGAGCCAGATGAAGGTCGCCGCCATCACGACCGAGAAGACCGCCAATCCGATCCACCGGGGCGTAAGTAGAAACCGCAACTCTTCAGCTTTCGACTTGGTCAGTTGGTGGCGAGGACAACTCTTGGCGGTCTACGCCAAATGGCGAAGGGCCGTCGCCGGAGTTTCTAATTGCCGAATTGCCGATAACAACCGCGACATAGGGCAGAAATACCGCGCCGAGGGCGAACACCCAGCGGATCCAGTGATCGACGGCTACGAACGCTAGAAAACACGCCAGCCGGATCGCCATCGAGATCAGGTAGTTGCGTTCGCGGTGATCTACCTGGGTGCTGTAGGGCTCACGGGCACTGGTGATCGAGTGAACCTCGTCGTCATTGACCTGCGCCATAGGTTCCACTCTACGCGGCAGGCATGATTGGACTATGAGCAACCGCACCTATCGCGTAACCGAGATCGTTGGCACTTCCCCCGAAGGCGTCAGCGAAGCGATCGACAGTGGCATCGCGCGAGCAGCCAAAACGCTGCGCCACCTTGACTGGTTCGAAGTCGTCGGGATCCGCGGTCAGATCGTCGACGCCGAAGTTTCGCACTACCAAGTCACCTTGAAGTTGGGCTTCCGCCTCGAAGACGACGAGTGAGTCTAGGCGGCTAGGCGTCGGCCGCGTCGGCGGCCTCAACTTCCTCGCGGGTGATTCCCATCAGGTAAATGATCGCGTCCAAATAGGGCACGTTCACGCTGGTTTTAGCCTGATCGCGAACCAGCGGTTTAGCGTTGAAGGCGATCCCCAGGCCAGCCGCTGCCAGCATGTCCAAGTCGTTGGCCCCGTCGCCGATGGCGACCGTGTTCTTCACGTTGATACCGGCCTGGGCGGCGAACCGGCGCAATGCGGTGGCTTTGCCGGCCCGGTCGACCACTTCGCCCACCACCTGGCCGGTGAGGTGGCCATCGACAATCTCAAGTTCGTTCGCGGCAAAGTAGTCGATCTCGAGGGCTTCGGCGATCTGCTCGATGATTTGGGTGAAGCCGCCGCTGACCAGGGCGAAGCGATAGCCGAGCCGCTTGAGCGTTCGAATCATGGTTCGTGCGCCGGGCGTATAGGTCAAGTTCTGGTAGACGTCATCGAGGGCGGTGGCCGGTACCCCGGCCAACTGGGCCACGCGTTCGTGCAGCGATTCGGCGAAATCGAGTTCGCCGCGCATGGCGCGTTCGGTCACCTCGGCGACTTCGGCTTCGCACCCAGCGTGAGCGGCCAACATTTCGATTACTTCGCCTTGGATCAGCGTTGAGTCCACGTCCATCACCACCAGCCGTTGGGCGTGGCGCAAGATGCCGTGTTCTTGCACGGCGACGTCGATTCCGTGCGCGTGACCGATCGCGGCCAGTTCGGCCTGCAGTGAGTCCGGTTCGGCCCCAGAGACTTCCAGCCGGATTGCGGTAACCGGGTATCTGGCCATCCGCACGATTCGGTCGATGTTGCCGCCGAGCTCCTTGATCCCGGCGGTGAGTGCGGCCATCGCAGCGGGCTTCAAAGGCGCTCCCAGCACGATCACTTGCGAGCGGCCGACCCGCCGGGCCCGGTTGTCGCCGCTGCCAGCGACTGCCTCGACCAGCAGACCAAGATCGGCGCCGGTGCTCTTGATGGCAGTGTCGAAGGAAAGCGCGTCTAACGGCGCGGTTACCAGCACGCTCAGCACGAGGTGACCGCGTACGACCAACTGTTCGACGTCGAGTACCTCGACATCGTGCTCGGCTAACTCGGCAAAAACACGTGTCGATACCCCGGAGCGGTCCGGACCGTTGAACGTCACCAAGACCGTCGGATCGGTTAGTTGCACTTTTGGCGCGGGGGGTTGATCAAAAGCACTCATCAGGAT
>JAPXRA010000085.1:0-7297 GCA_033813795.1 Aeromicrobium sp.
CCTTGAAATACCGAGTCCCGGTGACTTTGGCATGGTCAACACCAGGCGCCGCCCTGCTGGTGGCTACCGGAGCGGTAACCGGCGGCTGGCCGGCCGCTGTGGGTGCCTTCATCGTCGCTGGCGTGCTGATCGCCTTGATTGCCCTGGTGCCGCTGCTGGGCAGTGTAGTGGCCAAGATCCCCACCGAAATCGCCCAAGCGATGCTCGCCGGGATCTTGCTTCCGCTGTGTCTGGCGCCGTTCGCCGCCTTGGCAAACTCCCCCAAATACGTCGCACCGGTGTTGCTGACTTGGCTGCTCGCCACGAAATTCTGGCCTCGCTGGGCAGTGCCGCTGGCCTTGCTGGTTGCCTTCGCTGCGATCTTGTTGGCGGCAAATCGTTCTGGCACCGCGATCGATGTTGCCTCCTTCACTCCGACCTTGGCCTTGACCACACCGACGTTTAGTTGGTCGGCTGTTTTTGGCATCGGCCTGCCACTTGCGGTGGTGACTATGGCCTCACAGAACCTTCCCGGCGCTGCCGTACTTCGCAGTTTTGGCTTTGAAACGCCTTGGCGTCCAGCTGTTTTTACCACCGGGATCGGCACGGCATTGGTCGCCCCGTTCGGCGGACACGCGATGAATCTGGCGGCGTTGTCGGCCGCCTTGGCCGCCGGAGACGAAGCCGGCCCTAAAGACAGACGGTGGATTGCCTCTGCCACCGCCGGGTTCGGCAGCATCTTGCTCGCCGGCGCCGCGGGAGTCGTTGTTACCTTGGCCGCAGTGGCTCCGGCCGGGATCATCGAAGCCGTCGCCGGATTGGCGTTGATCGGCGCCCTGATCGGTGCGCTGGAAGGCGCTTTCAGCCAGCCAAAGCACCGCACCAGCGCCGCCGGAACCTTCCTGTTGGCCGCCTCGGGCATCAGCCTGTTCTCGATCGGTGCTCCGTTCTGGGCGTTGATACTTGGCCTGGTGGTCCGGTGGCTGATCGAGACTTCGAATCCGAAAGGTTGAACGGTGGCTAAAAAGTCAGGTCCAGACTCCACAGCGGCCTTGCGAATGTTGACCAAGGCCGGGGTGAAGTTCGAGGTGCACTCATATGCGCACGATCCGCGAGCCGAGTCCTACGGGATGGAAGCAGCCGAACTGCTTGGGCTGAACCCCGATCGAGTGTTCAAGACCTTGGTCGTGCAAGCCGACGCCCAGTTGGTGGTGGCCGTGGTCGGCGTCAGCGGTCAACTCGATCTCAAGGCAGTTGCGGCCGCCGTCGGCGCCAAGAAGGCGTCCATGGCAGAACCAGTGGCGGCTCAACGAAGCACCGGCTATGTGGTCGGTGGGATCAGCCCACTGGGGCAAAAGCGCGAACTGGTCACCGTGATCGACGCCGCCGTGCTGGAGTTCGAGACGGTCTTCGTCTCGGGAGGAAAGCGTGGCCTAGATCTTGAGATGCATCCGGACGATCTGGTGGCGCTTACAAAGGCAAAACTTGCTCAGATTCGGCGCTAGCTTCAGCTAGCCCGTCCGAACCGAGGTAGAACGACAGGGTGAAGCCAAGGACCGCGCCAAGCGGCCACGCTAGGAAAGCTGAAACCGCATCCACGACTAGTTGAGCTTCGACTTTGTCGCCTGATTGCAGACCCGAGACCGATCCGGGCGCTGGCGGGCCGAGCAGCATCCCGAGTTGCCAGCAAATCAGGGCCGCTACAACAGCCATGAGCGCCACCGAAACGGCCGTTGGCCAGCGGTGTGGCCTGGCAAGTCGTTCGATCAGCACGCCAAAAACAAAACTCACCAGCACACCAATCAACACGAACACAGCCACCACGTTGAACTGTCCGTTTGCGTTGCTTTCAGTCAGGTAGAGCTGATTTCCAGAAACCACCCATTTGGCTGGCTCTGCCAGCCAAGCCCACAAGAATGCGGCTGGCACACCAGCTGCCGCCAGCGCGATCAGCAGCGGAAAGAGCCGTCGGTTCATCCCAAGCACCCCGGACCCAGCAAAACCTTGAGGTCGGCAAACAGCGCCGAAGTAGCCGAGACACGCAGCCTGGGATCTAACCGCATCAGTTTTGGTTCGCCGTTTCCAAGAAGTCGCAAGTGAACTTCCGTGACCCCCGGGTGGGTGCGCAACACGTTCTTGAACGCGCCGATCGTCTCGGGGTCGCAACTGCTGGTCGGCAACGAAACCACCACCGGTTGATCGCCCATGCCTTGGCCCATTTCAGGCCGGGTGACTTCACTAGCCGACAAATCCATGCCTTCGTCACGATTGCGCACCCGGGCTTTCACCACCACGAGGGTGTCTTGGGTGAGCGCGGACTGCGCCAATGAATAGGCACTCGGGAACACCGCCACATCGACCGACCCGTCAAGGTCTTCTACCGTGACTGTTGCCCAGGTGGCACCTTTCTTGTTCACCCGACGTTGCACATTGGCGACCAAGCCACACAACCGAACTTCTTCCCCATCGGCGTGCTTGCTTTCAAGCAACTGGCCGATGGTCGCGGTGGAGTTCGCGGCCAAAACATGTTCGAGCCCGGCCAACGGATGGTCAGACACATAAAGCCCGAGCATGTCGCGTTCGAGCGCCAACTTCTGGGTGCGGTCCCAGTCCGAGATGTCTGGCACGGTGACGGTCAGTCCGTCCGAAACGTCGTCGCCGAAGGCACCGAACAGCGAATCTTGGCCAATGGCAGCGTTTCGCTTCAAGTCAATGAACTGGTCGACCGCTTCTTCAGCGATCGTGGCCAAGGCGCGCCGGCCGTGCCCCAGCGAGTCGAAGGCGCCGGCCTTGATCAGCGAGTCCAGGCTTCGCTTATTGCAAACCTGTACCGGCACCTTGTCGAGGAAGTCCGAAAAGTCGGTGTAGGCGCCTTGCTCCTGGCGAGCCTCAACGATGCCAGCGACAACGTTGTCGCCGATGTTCCTAACCGCGGTCAGGCCAAAGCGGATGTCTTCACCCACCGAGGCAAAGTGCGAGATCGAGTCGTTCACATCAGGCGGCAAGACTTTGATCCCGAGTCGACGACACTCAGACAGGTAAACCGCCGACTTCTCTTTGTCGCCGCGAACGCTGGTTAGCAGCGCAGCCATGTATTCAGCGGGGAATCTGGCCTTGAGGTAGGCGGTCCAGTAACTGATCAGCCCGTAGGCGGCCGAGTGCGCCTTGTTGAAGGCGTAGTCGGCGAACGGCACCAAAATGTCCCACAGGGTCTTGATCGCCTCGCCCGAGTAACCGCGCTGGAGCATCCCAGCTTCAAAGCCCTCAAACTCCTGCTCTAGGACTTCGCGCTTTTTCTTGCCCATCGCCCGGCGGAGGTTGTCGGCTTGGCCAAGGGAGTAACCGGCCAGCACCTGGGCAATCTCCATCACCTGCTCTTGGTAGACGATCAACCCGTAGGTGGTACCCAAAACCGGCTTCAACGCCTCGGTCAGTTCGGGGTGAATAAAGTCGATCGGTTGGCGGTTGTTCTTGCGCTTGGCGTAGTTCGTGTGGCTGTCTGCACCCATCGGCCCCGGTCGATAGAGGGCGATGACGGCGCTAATGTCCTCGAAGTTGTCCGGCTGCATCTGCTTGAGCAACTGACGGATCGGCGGCGAATCGAGTTGGAATACTCCAAGCGTGTCGCCGCGGCACAGCAGCGCGTACGCCTCCGGATCGTCCAACGGCAGGTCTTCGAGGATCAGATCTTCGCCACGGTTGGACTTGATGTTGGCGACGGCGTCGTCTAGCACGGTCAGATTTCGAAGACCCAAGAAGTCCATCTTGACCAGCCCGAGCGACTCGCACATCGGGTAGTCGAACTGGGTGATGATCACCCCGTCCTTTTCGCGCTTCATAATCGGCACGATGTCGATCAGCGGTTCACTGCTCATGATCACGCCAGCAGCGTGCACACCCCAGTTTCGGATCTGACCTTCAAGTCCGAGCGCCGTCTCGTAGACCTGGCGGACATCTGGATTCTCGGCATGCAGTTTGCGAAAGTCCGCACCGTCGGCGTAGCGCTTGTGCGACTCATCGAACATCGCCGGCAGGGGCACGCCCTTACCCATCACGTCGGCCGGCATTGCCTTGGTGATCGCGTCGCCAACGGCGAACGGGAAATCGAGGATACGACTGGCGTCCTTGATCGCGGCCTTGGCTTTGAGCCGACCGAAGGTGGCGATCTGGGCGACACGATCGCTGCCGTACTTCTCAGTGACGTAGGCGATCACCTCAGCGCGGCGGCGTTCGTCGAAGTCAATATCGAAGTCGGGCATAGAGGGGCGTTCGGGGTTCAAGAACCGCTCGAAAATCAGTCCGTTTTGCAGCGGGCATAGATCGGTGATTTTGAGGGCGTAGGCCGCGATTGACCCGGCGCCTGAGCCTCGACCCGGGCCGACCCGGATTCCGTTGGCTTTGGACCAGCCGATGAAGTCGGCAACCACTAGGTAGTAACCGCAGTAGCCCTTTTGCGAGATGACCTGCAGTTCCATCTCGGTGCGGTCGCGAACGTCGTCAGAAAAATCGGCGCCATAGCGAGCCTTGATGCCGGCCCACACTTCTTTGCGGAACCACGACTCTTCGGTTTCGCCGGCCGGAATGTCGGCGTTGGCCATATAGCCGCCGGTGGACGTGGCGAACTCGACTTCGCAACGTTCGGCGATCAGCAAGGTGTTGTCGCAGGCCTCTTTTAGATCGAACCGATCTTCCCAAAGCTCGCGCATTTCGGCGGCGGACTTGATGTAGTAGCCAGTTCCTTCGAACGCGAACCGCTTGCCGCCTTGGGCATAGGTGGGCTCGGACATCCGGCTACCGGAGTTGACGCAAAGCAGCGCTTCTTGCGCCGCGGCGTCTTCTGGTTTGGTGTAGTGCGAGTCGTTCGTCGCCACCGGTGGGATCGCCAACTCCTTGCCCAGGCGCAGCAGGTCATCGCGGACTCGACGTTCAATTTCGATGCCGTGTTCCATCAGTTCAAGGAAGAAGTTCTCGCGGCCAAAAATCTCTTGCAGTTCGCCGGCTTCTCGCCGCGCCTCCTCGTACTGGCCAAGGCGAAGCCTGGTCTGGATTGCGCCAGAGGGACAGCCCGTAGTTGCGATTAGTCCAGTTGAGTACGTTTCAAGCAGTTCGCGGTCGGCGCGCGGCTTGTAGTACTGGCCTTCTAGGCTAGACAGCGACGAAAGCCGAAAAAGATTGTGCATCCCCTCGGTCGAGGACGCCCACATCGTCATGTGGGTGTACGCACCGCCGCCGGAAACGTCATCCCCGCCTTCGGCCGAGTCGTTTCCGCGACCCCAACGCACCCGCTTCTTTTCGCTGCGGTGAGTTCCTGGCGTCAGGTAGGCCTCAAGGCCGATGATCGGCTTCACCCCGTGCTCGCGGGCCTTAGACCAGAAGTCGAATGCTCCATGCAGGTTGCCGTGGTCGGTCATGGCGATCGCCGGCATCTGCTGCTGTGCCACATGCCTGAACATCGGGTCTAGCAGTGAGGCACCATCCAACATCGAGTACTCGGTGTGTACGTGCAGGTGCACGAAGTTCGAGTTACTCGCCATGTTTTGGTGGCCTCCTAGGCAACGCGATTTGGCCCAAGACTTTGGGCAGGAGCGGGGAAGGAGTCCAGCCTACGTCAGGGCCCTGACCAAATCGCCAGGCGCGCGGATTCGGCTCGCGGCTACTTGCTGCTGGCGCGCTGATAGGCCCTGATCGACAGTGGCACGAACACCAGCAAGATCAACAGGATCCAAAGCAGACTGTAGGCAACCGGGTGCTGCAGGCTCCATGCATCCGGCACGACATACCCATCTGGCAGATTCCCAAACAGGTCACGAACCGCCTGAGTCACCGACGAAACCGGATTCCACTCCACTACCGGTCGCAAGAACTTCGGAAAGCTTTCGGTCGGCACAAATGCATTCGAAACGAAAGTCATCGGCATGATCACGATGAACGAAGCATTGTTGATCACATCGACACTTGGCACGATCAGGCCAACCCACGCCATCACCCAGCTAATCGCATAGGCAAAGGCCAACAGCAACATAAATGCGCCGAGCGTCTCGACTACCGAGTTGTGGGCCCGCCAGCCCACCAGCAAGCCGGTCAGCGCCATGATCAGCAGCGACAAAACGTTGTAGATCACATCCGAACCGGTCCGACCAATCAGGACAGCCGAACGAGCCATAGGCAGGGAACGGAAGCGGTCGATGAAGCCCTTTTGCATGTCTTCGGCCATCGCGGCACCCGAGAAGGTGGCACCAAATACCACCGTCTGGGCGAAGATGCCGCCGATCAAGAATTCCTTGTAGTCCAGGCCCGGTCCGACGTCGATCGCGCCGCCAAAAACGTAGGCGAACAGCAGCACAAACATGATCGGCGAGATCAGCACGAACACCATGATCTCGGGCACACGCTTGATTTTGATCATGTTGCGCTTGGCGCAGATCCAGCCGTCGGTGAGCGCCCGCGAAACCGGATTTCGCACGGTGGTCTCAATCATGAGGTGGCCTCCTGTTCGTCGCCGCTTTCGGCCACATGGCCGGTCAGGCTCAAGAAAACGTCGTCGAGAGTCGGTCGGCGAAGGCCGACGTCGAGGACCTCGATGTTCGCTTCGGTGATTAGCCCGAGTACGCGCATCAGTTCGCGAGCGCCATCGCCTTGCACCCCGGCCGACAGAGCGCGGTCGCGCCTGGTGATCTTGCCTTGTGCCACCTGGGCGAGAAGTGCTTGCGTTTGCTCGACCTTGGCGTCATCGGCGACTACAACTTCGATTCGCTCGCCGCCGACTTGCGCCTTCAATTCATCTGCCGTGCCTTCGGCAATCGCTCGACCGCGATCGATCACGATGATGTTGTCTGCCAACAGGTCGGCCTCTTCGAGATATTGCGTGGTCAGTAGCACGGTTCGACCGGCGCCAACCAATTCTTCGATCACGTCCCACATTTGTTGGCGGCTACGCGGATCGAGTCCGGTGGTCGGCTCATCGAGCACAATCACCGGCGGTTCAGCAACCAACGCGCCTGCCAGGTCGAGACGACGGCGCATGCCGCCAGAGTAGGTTTTTGACGGCCGATCGGCCGCATCGGCGAGATTGAACCGGTCGAGCAACTCCCTTGCCCGAGCCTTGGCCGCTTTGGCGCTCATCCCGTAAAGCCGGCCTACCATTTCGAGGTTCTCGTAGCCGGTTAGGTACTCGTCCACCGCAGCGTATTGGCCAGAAAGACCGATTCGGCGACGCACGCCGTCAGGATCGCTTCGAACGTTGACGCCGGCCACCACCGCCTCACCGGCGTCGGCCGAAAGCAAGGTGGTCAGAATTCGAACCGCCGTGGTTTTGCCA
>JAPXRA010000086.1:0-7292 GCA_033813795.1 Aeromicrobium sp.
CCCTTACGTGGTGGGCCCGCACTTGGCTGCGGCCGCGCAAGAACTTCCGCTGACCGAAGCGGACTTCCCTGCCTTTGGGGACCGGGCCGCCGACGGCGTCCAAGCGTTGACTGCTGCCGGACTGCTGCGGCGTCGCGGCGACCGCTGGTTCTGGACGAGCCAAGACCGGGCGGCCGACTTAGCCGACATCCGCTCAAGCGGCGGCCATCCGGTGCAGATCGTCGAGGCAGACACCGGCCGACTCGTTGGCACCGTCGACGCCGCCTCGGCCGATGTCGAGGTCCACCCCGGCGCGATCTACACCCACCTCGGGCAGACCTACCAGGTCCACGAGTACGACCCCGACGGTGGAACCGCGCTAGTTCGCAGCACCAACACTCGCCACAGCACGAGCGCCCGCGCCGACCACGCGGTGTCGGTGCTCACCGAACAACGCACGCTGAACTGGGGGCCAGCAACAGTCAGTTTCGGCGACGTCGAGGTGGCCAGCCAAGTCACCGGATTTCAGATTCGCGACCGCGCCAACGGGCGAATCATTGGCGACGAACCGTTGGCTCTACCGCAGCGGACGCTCACGACAACCGCCACCTGGTGGACGCTAGACCCTAAGTCGGCGGCAAGCCTGATGGCGCCGGAGCGACTGCTGGGTGCTGCCCACGCCGCCGAACATGCTTCGATCGCGATCTTGCCACTGTTGGCCACCTGCGATAGGTGGGACATCGGCGGCCTGTCAACCAACTTCCATCCCGACACCGGCCGATTGACCGTGTTCGTGCACGACGGCCACCCCGGCGGCGCCGGTTTTGCCGAACGCGGCTTTGAGCAGATTTCGCGCTGGTTGACGATGACCTACGAAACGGTGTGCGAGTGTCGCTGCGCCCAGGGTTGCCCATCGTGTGTCGTTTCGCCCAAATGCGGCAACGGCAACAACCCCTTGGACAAGGCGGGAGCGAAACTGCTTTTGGCGGCCGTCTTGGCTGGCCGACCGGCCTGACCTCGCCCGGCGCACCATTCACTCTAGGTACCACGTTGGAGCCGCCCGGGCTCGGTCTTCGGCCGCCCAGCCGCCGATGACCCAGCGCGTGGTCGTGGCCCGCACCCGCACCGTGGCGACGTCAGCGTGCAGTTCACAATCTTTCAGTTTCGCTCCGTTTGCGATTGCGATGTTGGCTGCCACCGCACACGCATCTTCGCCTTCGACACTCGCCCGAGTCGCGGCCAGTGCCGCCAAGTCCGCGGCCTGGGCCGCCTGTTGGCGCAGCCCCAGCACAAACGAAACCTGCAACAACCCGAACGCCACGACGCACAGGAAAAACATGATGCCGATTGCGTAAACCGTGGCCGAGCCGCGCTCTGGCGGCCCAGTCATTCGATCACCGTTTCGGCCCGGCCGGTCAAAGTGATTTGCGCTCGCTGGATCAGGGGAAGTTTCGCCTTGCTTCGCACCCGGACGATCGCGATTCCGTCTTCGGTTCTGACCTGCGTTCGCGCTCTGGGGAGGTGCTCTCGCACCGTCTCGATCGCCTGCTGCTGACTTTGGCCTCTGGCAAGCATCCGGGCGGCGTCTCTGGCCGCATCGTTGACTCTCATTTGGGTGGCTCCAAGCGACACCACCCAAGTCAGCACAACTGCTACCAGAACCACGAAGGGCAAAACGATCGCAGTCTCGGCGGTGACCATCGCGGTCTCTGGCCGCTTCACCACGGCCACGTGATCACGTCCAGTAGGTTCCAGCGCTCGAGCCAACTCCGAAGCGAGATGAGCCAGGTTCGGATCATCCACTCATATGGCCCACCGGGCCAGATGACGACGCCGGCCAAGGTGACGGCCCCGAGGGTTCCGACCGCGTATTCGGCGGTGACCTGACCATCTTCGTGTGCTGACAACTGCTTCTTGGTTTTCATTTGAACTCCTGATTTACCCCACCTAGGCCGCGAGCCTGCGGCACCCGGGGGAGGTAGCCGGGTGCCGCAGGGACCAATCAGAACGGCAGGATGCTGGGGATCTTCTCCAGGAGGTCCTTCACCAGATCGCCGAACCACTCCGACTGAGCGAGCTTGAGCAAGACCCCGGCAACGCTGCACGCACCCAAGGTGCCAACGGTGTACTCGGCCGTGGTCATGCCGCTCTCTGCCTCGCGTGCCTGGAAAATCTGCTTGACGTTGAACATCTCTTTCCCTTCGGTTGAACTGAACTTGTTGCCCGAACATGGCGAGATTCGACCCGCATTTGCGGAAGCAATTTGCCGGTGTGGAAACCGCAGTTGGTGGCTGGGAGTTGGGGATCTGGCGCTCAGCGAAGGACCGAGCCAACGAATGCCAACACCGTTGGACCAATCGCCACCAACACAAAGGCCGGCAGCAAGCAAAGACCCAGCGGCACGGTTGTTTGAACGCCGATCCGGCCGACCGCTTCTCGCCGTACGCCGCGGGCGTTTCGGCGCAGGTCCTCAGCGGCGTCAAGCGCCAAGGGCACCACCGCCGCACCGGTCGACTCCGATCTGCCAAATGCCCGACCGACTACCTCTAGCGCCGTGCCGTCAAGCGCGCTCCAGACCGCGACCGGATCTGCCGAGATCCGTAGCCGGCGGGAGGTCTCGCGCAAGAGGTCACCCAGCGGCGCCGGAGAGTGTTCGGCAACGACGGCCAAGGCCCCTTCGGCCGAACGGCCGGCCTGCAGGGCTGCAGTGATCAAGTCCAAGGCCGCCGGCGCCTGCATTGCCAGTTGCTCCTGCAGTCGCCGCTCCCGGATAGACCCCAGCGACGAGACTTGCCGCTTCACCACCGGGGCTAGGGCCAAGGCGGCCAAGAAACCCAACCAACCAAAAATTAAGCCAGCCAAGATGGGTGTAAGTCCGGCAGCAACCAGGCCCAAGTCAATCGGTCTACGCTGCTTCGCGCGGCAAACTGCCCGCCACCGGCCCGTGGCGCGACCGGGCCAAGCCACGAGCAGTGCCAACGCAGCCAGTACCGCGCTAATCAACGGGACAACTCCAGCCGATCGGCCACCCGGTCGATCCAGGTGATTCCGAGCAAGGCGAACCCGGTACCGAGTGCGACGCAGGTGGCGCCTAGAAAGCTGCCGGTGATCGCCGAGAGCGGGTCCACGCCCAGGCCAGAACCCATCGCTAACCCGAGCGGTGGCAGAGCGATCATCAGCGTTGCGGTTGCCCGCGCCGGAGCGACAGCGGCCGCGACTTCGCGATCGATCTCGAGGTCTTCACGAGCAGCCGACCGGACCCGGTCCAGCACCGACTCTAAGGGGGCGCCGGTCGCGTCTGAAACTGCCCAGGCTTGACCTACTAGCGCGAGCGAGTGCGCCCCAAGGTGTCGGCTCGCCGCGGTGAAGGCCGCTGCGATGTCTCCGCCGGTGATCGCTGCCGTTGCTACCGGCGCGAGTTCGGCCAACTCCGCACTTGCCCTCGTCGCCGCCAGTTGCGCCGGGGCACCGCTTCGCAGTTCACTGACGAGCACGTCAAGCACTAGGTGCGAGCGCCTCGTCATCTCTTGGGACCGTTTTCGCTGACCGGACTTGACCAAGCGTCGCCAAATCACCCAGCCGACGGCGACCGCGGTCCAGGCCAAGAGCGTCGGCGGGCCCGGCAACAACACGACCGTGCCGATCACGAACGCCGCCGCTAGGCCGCGCAGCCAACCGGTGAGCCGACGCGGGACCCCAAACGGATTGACTCGGAGCCGGACCACCGGCCAGCCGCAACTGAAAGTCAGTACGGCCAAGGCCGCACATGTCGCACTCAACCAGATCACGGTGGGCTCGCCGAAGCCGGCCGCACCTGAAGTTGGGGTTTGACCAGCAAACGGCCAGCGGAGTCTGATTCGATGCTCGCCAACTCCGCCACTTCGCGATGCCCGTCTGGCCGTCGGACCACATGCACCACGGCATCTAGCGCGGCCGCAGCCTGCGCGTGGACTGCCTCTCGGCTCAACCCAGCTGCGATGCCGAGAGCCTCTAACCGCGCTGGCACATCCGCCGGTGTGTTGGCGTGAACCGTTCCGCAGCCGCCTTCGTGGCCGGTATTTAAGGCGGCTAACAAATCGACCACTTCAGCGCCGCGCACTTCGCCAACGACCAGCCGATCCGGACGCATTCGCAAGGCTTGTCGAACTAGGTCGCGCAGCACCACCGCACCGACGCCTTCCACATTCGCAGTGCGAGCGACCAGCCCGACGACATGGCCGTGATCGGGCCGCAGTTCTTCAGAATCCTCCACGATGACGATCCGCTGATCTGCGTCCACCAAACCAAGAAGAGCGGCCAAAATCGTAGTTTTTCCAGAGCCGGTGCCGCCGGTGACCAGGAAGCTGCGCTTGTCGGTGACTAGTTCGCGTAACGCAGCAGCCATTTCCGGCGAGACCGAACCCGCCTGCTCCAGTTCGGCGAATCCGAATTTGCGACGCGGCGGCACTCTCAGCGAGATAGCCGTGCCGGTTTGCGACACCGGTGAGAGAACGGCATGCAATCTGGTCCCGTCAGTTAGCCGGCCATCGACCCAGGGTGAAGCGTCGTCGAGTCGACGCCCAGCGGTTGCGGCCAACCGTTGCGCCAGCCGGCGGACGGCGGCCTCATCGGCAAATCGAATGCCATGGGCCAGTTCGAGCCCACGCCCGGCGTCGAAGTAAACGCCGTCGGTGCCGTTGACCAGCACGTCGGTAACACCCGGCCGGTCCAGCAGTGGCTGCAAAACCCCTGCGCCAATCGCCTCGGACCGCAACTGGTCGACTATTTCTAGGACGCTTGTCGTGCCCCACAACTGGTCCTCGGTCCGAAGCGCCTCAGCGACGCTGTTGGCAGTCGGTTCAATCCCGGCGACCGACAATCGCCGGCGCACCCGGTCCACCACCGCTGCCGAGACCACCGTCACCGCAAACCAACCGTGTCAAGAATGCCGCGCGCCACCCGAACGACTTGACGAGATCGGGTCGGGCCGACACCGTGCTCAAGGTCGGCCGAAAGCCGGCGCGAGGTGGCCAACTCGGCCAGCACCGGCAGTCCGACGTCCCGCTCAATCGCCGCCGAAGACACCGCCGCCGGGCAAGATCTGGTGACCAGTGCAACCGTTCCGGCCCACGGTTCCAGGCGCTCAACCAAGGCGGCCGCAGCCACCACCCCGCCGAGTCGACGCGGCACCACGATCACTGTCAAAACAGATCGGGTCACGAGTTCACGGGCAAGTTCGTCGAGGTGTCGCGGCACATCGGCTATCACGACGTCGAATCCGCGAACCGCCGCAGAAACTACTGGCGTCGCTGCCTGGACGCGCCTGCCCTGACGGTCGTGACTGACCAGGCGGAGGCCACGATGCACCGGCAGCGCCCCCACCAATTCACTGGCCGAAACGTGCCCGACTGCCCCGTCTAGGTCCGGCCAACGCAAGCCGCTCGCGGCCTCGGCCCCCACCACGAGGTCGATCCCACCGGCCGCTCCGTCGCCGTCGACCAGCACCGACCGCAGCCCGCGATCGACGGCCAGTTGGGCGGTGGCCGCCGCCAGCGTCGAGGCGCCTACCCCACCGCAGGCCCCAATCACGGTTACGACGCAGGCCTCCCCCGAGCCGTCCAGCGCCCGAACCAAAGCTTCGACGATCGCGTTCTCATCGGCCGGGGCCAACACGTCACGCGCACCGGCGTCCAGCGCCGATCGCCAAACCGCCTGCGGGTCGTGCGCGACCACCAAAACCGATTCGCGCGCGGGCAAATCCAAAGTGCGAACCAAATCAAGCCGTTCAACATCGACCACCACTACCGGAGCGGTCCGCCACGCCCGCCGGATCCGGTCGGGATCGACCAGCGTTTCGGCCTCCCCGCCAGCAGCAGCACACCAGCGACGGGCGCTTTCGACGAAAGATTCATCTGAGGCGACAACCAGTGGACGCAGTTCGGCGTTGCTTTGTCTCATGCCAACAACCATCGAAGCCAACCGGCTAAGTTCGCCACCGCGAAATCGGGCCTGTGGACTTGCCCACAGTCCGCCCAGAACTGTGGGCAATCAGCGCCGAAACGGCGCTTTGACCACCTAGGCTTGACTTATGGCGCCCGCCAACGGACGACCCGCAGCCTTCTTCGACCTCGACAAAACGATCATTGCGTCGTCGAGCACGCTCGCGTTCAGTCGCCAACTTTTCAACGAAGGCCTACTGAGCCGGCGCAGCGTGCTGCGCAGTGCGTACGCGCAACTGGTTTTCTCGATCGGCGGCGCCGACCACGACCTGCTCGAAAAGATGCGCACCGAAATCTCCAACCTGGTCACCGGGTGGGATGTTGTTACCGTGCGCCAAATCGTTCGCGAAGCGCTTCACGAAGTGATTAGCCCACTGGTTTACGCCGAGGCCCTCGACCTGATCGCGCAGCACCGCGAGGCCGGCCACGACATCATCATCGTCTCGGCTTCGGGCGCCGAAATGGTCGGTCCGATTGGCGACATGCTCGGGGTCACCCATTCGATCGCCACGACGCTCGAAGAGGTCGACGGCAGATACTCGGGCAAGATTTTGCAGTATGTCTACGGCCCCAACAAGGTCGTGGCGATGCAAGAACTCGCCGAGCGTGAGGGTTACGACCTCAGCCAGAGTTTTGGTTATTCCGATTCGGCGACCGACATCGCCATGCTCGAAGCCGTCGGCCACCGGTTCGCGGTCAACCCGGACAAACAATTACGCAAGAAAGCCCTCGAGGAGGGCTGGCCGATCCTGACCTTCGAACGCCCGACCGCGCTTCGTTCTCGAATCGTCCCGCAGTCCAAGCGCGGCAAAGCCGCCGCCATGGCCGGACTTACCGCTTCGGGCGCCTTGGCCGTAGTCGGCGTGATCGCAATCGCGAAACTCCGCGCTCGCCGACGCTCGGCCTAAGTCACTTCGCCAGCGGTGAGGCTTCCGCCCCGCGAGTGAACGCCTCGGCGGCGTAAAGCAGCCAACTGTGAACGCCGGTCGGACCGGAGGAATAGTTTTTCAGCGCGTGGAAGTACTCCGGGGCCGCAGCCACGTGGCCGGCTTCAGGGACAGTCACCGAAGCCGGATCAACTCCTCGAGCCACCAGGACCAGCCGTTCGGCCGCCCTGGCCACCACCGCGTTGTGCGAGACGAAGGCACCGGCATCAGCGATTTCGGCGTGAACCAGCGCCGCGATCACCAACGCTGGCGCTTGGCTTTTCTTGCCAAGCATCTCGGCCAAGGAAGTCAACCGGCTGGTACCGGCCGGATTTATCGGCCGGCCCAGGGAATCTTCGGGCGCCGACTCGGCCGCAGCCAAAGCGTGAATTCGGGCGAACGCTTGCAC
>JAPXRA010000087.1:0-7254 GCA_033813795.1 Aeromicrobium sp.
GCGTCTACCTCTACGTCCAAGTCCGCAGGCAAGGTAACAACTGTTTGACCGGCGCCGTTGTGAATCTCAAGGGTCCGCCCGCTCAACGACTCCAGATCCGTGATCGAACGCAAGTCAACCTCCACCTGACCCGCACCAACGCTGATCGGTTTGGCGATTTGCGCGGCCGTCGTCGGACGTCGGTGAACGTCGCCAACATCTAAGTTAGGCACCGTCGAGGCGATGACCAGACCAAGGCTCAACACCAAACCCACCGGGACAAGCAGCCCAGCAAAACCAAAGCGCGTACCGACCAACAAACCGGCCGCGACAATCGCCAGCGTCACCGCGAAATAGACCGAGGCGTCCAGCGGTTCGACCAGCAGCGACCACAGGATTAGCGCACCGACCGCGGTGAGCGCGGAGAAACCGGTTAGCCCGAACAGCATCGCAGACCAAGGTTCCCGAGCCGGCGCATTAGGCAGCACAGCCGTTGCTGCGTTCGGGGCGTAGTCGCCTTGGATCGGTTGCGCGACGGCGGACTGCGTTGCTTGCTGCCCGGTGCGCGGACGAACGACGAAGAACCAGTAGAGAGCCAGCACCGGCACCCCGAGCCCAACGCCCAGCCACAACAAGCTCCAGAACCAGGGCCCCACGCCCCATGACGTATCGCCGAGGACCAGCAGCGCCGCCACCACGGCCACACTGATCAGCCCAACGGCGCGAAACTCCGATTCGGATCGAACGCCGAAAAACTCACCCAAGGCGCTGTGGTCTTGGCCCTCATTTGGCACCAATAGCCAGCAGGCCAAGTAAAGCAGCGGTCCGGCAAAACCCACGAACGTCAGCACCACGAAGGCGATCCGAACAATCACCGGGTCGATGTTCAGCGACTTCGCAATGCCGGTCGAAACGCCACCAAGCAGCCTCGAGCCGGTCGGGCGACGTAACTGGTCAAGGCGAGTGCCAGTAGGAGTAGTCATGCGTCCATCATGTCGCGCTTGGGGAGAAGCTTGAATCGGGAATCACCCTGATTGGTCCCTGACTTGGCCTAAGCATTTGCCGGGGCGATGCCCGATGGTCTGCCGACCGGCTTTCGTGTGAAGGTTGGAACATGTCCTCACCCGTTGCCGCCGACGGCTTCCGCCGCTCCTACCGGCCGATCAACAATCGGGTCGTGGGCGGGGTCTCGGCCGGTCTGGCCGAGCACTTCGCGGTTCCGGTGATCTGGGTGCGGGTCGCCTTTGTCGCGGCCACCTTCTTCAACGGCGTCGGCCTCATTGCCTACCTGCTGCTGTGGCGGTTCTTGCCGCTGCAGCCACCCGAAGCCAGCCCCGGATTGGCCTCGGCAGACAGCCACGGCATGCGACCGCAGAAGTCCGGGCCGAGCACGCGCGAGTTTGTCCAGGCGCTAGCGATTTCGGCAGTCGGGCTGGGCGTCCTTGCACTGCTTGGGCTTGCCGGTGGCTGGTTCAGCGGCTGGATGCTCCCCCTATTGATCGTGGTCGCCGGCGTTGCCCTGCTGTGGCGTTTGGTCGACGACACCGCCTGGAACAGTTGGCTGCGCCAGACCCGTGGGCCGGCATATCTAGTGCGGCTGATGATCGGAGTCGGCCTGATCGGCCTGGGCATGTTGTATCTGGTCACGGTGAACCAGGGCTGGAAGTCAGCGATCGATTTCGCCGCTGCGCTGGCAATCGCGCTACTGGGCCTGAGTTTAGTTTTGGGCCCGTGGATCGTCGGCCTAACGACTGATTTGGGGCGCGAGCGTCGCGAACGAATCCGTTCACAGGAGCGAGCTGACGTGGCCGCCCACCTGCACGACTCCGTCCTGCAGACCCTCGCGCTGCTGCAAAAGAACTCGACCGATCCGGCCATGGTGGCCACCCTCGCTCGACGGCAAGAGCGCGAACTGCGTGACTGGCTTTACGGCCGCGAGCGGGCCGCCGACAGTTTCGCGGCGGCGTTGCGCGAGTTGGCGACCGAGATCGAAACCGACCACCGAGTTCCGGTCGAAGTGGTCACCGTCGGCGACACGCAACTCACTGACGGCGTGCAGGCCATCCTTGCCGCAACTGGTGAAGCGGTGGTCAACTCGGCCAAACACTCCGGCGCCGATCATGTAGACGTTTATGGTGAACTCGTCGCTGGGCCAACCGAGACCTTGGAAGTATTCATCCGTGACCGCGGAGTCGGCTTCGACGTCGAAGAAATCAGCCCGGACCGTCTGGGGATCCGCAAGTCCATTCTCGAGCGCACCAAAAGACATGGCGGGACTGCCGAAATCCGGTCATCGCCGACTGCTGGAACCGAAGTGCGGTTGACGCTGCCGCTTGCCGCTAAGGAGGCCACTGCACCGTGACGATACTGACCGTCGTCTTGGTAGACGACCACGCTATTTTTCGAAGCGGCGTACGCGCCGAACTCGACCGCCTCGGCCATGACCGGATTCGGGTGGTCAGCGAGGCCGAAGATGTGACGTCGGCGGTCAACCAAATCGAAGCGCACCAACCCGATGTAGTGCTGCTTGACGTTCACTTGCCCGGCGGCGGCGGGCAGACGGTGATCGGCGAAAGTAAGACCGACACGACCTTTCTAGCGCTTTCGGTCAGCGACGCCGCCGAGGACGTGATCGGCGTGATCCGCGCGGGCGCCCGTGGCTACGTGACCAAGAATATTTCGGCCCCCGACCTGCTCGACGCGATCGAACGCGTCGCCGGCGGCGATGCGGTGTTCAGTCCGCGGTTGGCCGGATTCGTGTTGGATGCCTTCGCCGGCACCTCCGAAGTTCCGCAAGTAGACGAGGACCTCGACCGGCTCACCGAACGCGAACGTGAAGTAATGCGGCTGATCGCGCGCGGCTACGCCTATAAGGAAGTCGCCAAGGAACTGTTCATTTCGGTCAAGACCGTCGAGACGCACGTCTCCAGCGTGCTGCGCAAACTGCAACTCTCGAGCCGTCACGAACTAACTCGCTGGGCCAGCGAGCGTCGGCTGATCTGAGACCAGCCGACACTTCACTCAACGGCGGGCGACCTTCTTCGTCGCCGAACTACGAACCGACTTGCTTAGATAGCCGGCCTTGGTCCCGGTCACCTTCACCTTGATCGACTTGCCGCGCATCGACGACTTGAGCACCAGCGTCTTGGCCGAGGCACCCTTGATCTGTTTGCCGTTCAAGTACCACCGGTAAGTCAACTTCGTACCAACTGTCCAACTGCCCGGCCGGACCACCAACTTCTTGCCAACCTTGGCCGTGCCGTTGATCCGTGGCTTTGCTGATTTGAGCGAGCCGTAACCGACCGTGGCAGTACGTGCCGAGGTCCGGATCAACTGTTGCTCCGCCAAAGTGCCGGTCACGGTAACTGTGATCCGCTTCGCGCGCATCTGGGATGTAAGGGTCAGGGTCGACTTGTGCTGACCGGGCACGACCACCTGGTTGACCTTCCACTGGTAGGTCAACTTCGTCCCTTCTGTCCAACTGCCGGCGACTGCGGTCAGCTTTTCACCGACCTTGGCCTTGCCGACGATTCTGGGGGTGGAGCCAGTCAGCGTTGGACCGCTGGGATCGGCGGCCGAAACCGGTGCAGTTTGCGCCGAAGTGGCGCTCGCCTCGATATAGCCAACTTGCTTGGCGGTCACCTTCGCCGAGATCGCCTTGCCGATCAGCTCCTCGGTAAGGCGCAGAGTCGCTTGGTCGGCGCCCGCGATTGGCTCGTTATCGGCGAACCAGCGGTAGGCGAAGTCAATCTTCGGGTCGACTGGCTCCCAAGTTCCGGGGTCGACGCTCAGCGACTGGCCGACCTTCGGCTCCCCGGCGATCTTAGGTTGACCAACCGCGGAGAAGGCCTTGTCGCGTACGACCTCGCTGGCAGTGAACGTGCGGACCTCGGACTGGTAGACCGCGCCATGTTCGTCACTGGTTTGCACCCACCAGCCGTGCTCGCCTGGTGCCACATCCCAGTCGGCTTCGACCTGGGTTCCGCTGACGACGTTCTGGTGCTGCTTGATCACCTCGGTGGTTAGCAGGTCAACGCCGAACTCCTCGGTGTCGAGCGTCTTGGCCACCGGCTTGAGCGAGAACGCTGAGTAAGGGATCTCGAACTCTTGGCTTTGCTCGTCCAGCGAGGGGTCGTCGGAATTGAAGTCGTCCAGCGACGGTGAATACGTCCGAACCTTGATCTTCTCGGACTGGTTGTCAAAGTGCAGCAGTCGCAGGTAGCCCAGACCGCCCTCTGGCAAGCCTTGATAGTCGAACAACATCGAGTAGACCGTGCGATCGTTCTTGCCGTCACCGTCGTCGTCGAAGGAATCAGTACGGGTGTGGGCGTCGTGGTAGTGGCCCGAACTGACCGCGAACACATTCGAGTTCGGCGCTACCACTTCGTCCTTGATCCGCTGCGGGATCGGCCCCAGTCCACCGGTGGTGAGGATGTACTCGTGCAGGTTGATCCAAACCTTGCGCTCGGGGTAGCGCGAAATCACGTCGTTCATCCAAGCAATCTGATCGTCGCCCGCACCCCAGCCCATGTAGAGCATCAGGAAGTCGACTCCGTTTGAACTGATCAGGTCGTAGTGACCGCGGTTGTTTAGGTGAGATCCGCCGTACCACGGGTTCTGGTTGTACCTAGCTTCACCGAAGTGGGTGCCGTACTGGCTGTAGTCGTTGTCGTGGTGCCCGACGTCGTGATTTCCGGCCAGCACACCATAGGGCAGTTTCGCCGTGTCAAACAGTTGGTATGCCACGTTCGCCCGATCCCACTGGACCGGTTGATCCCAATCGTCAACGATGTCACCGGTGTGGATCACGTACTTCAAGTTCAAGTTGCTGCGCTGGTCTAAGTAGAACTTGTTGATGGCCTGCTGATGCTTGTAGTAGTCAGGCGTTTCGTTGTAGTACTGCGTATCGGACATGACGCCGATGGTGAAGTCGTACTCCGACCGCGCGGTTACCCCGTTGGCCGAATAAGGCGTGACGTTATCGCCACGCTCGGACTGGCCGACAGTAGTGAACCCTTCGGAGTGCTGGACCAAGACGCTCATCTTGGAGCCTTCGACGTGACCGGCGGCCGGGACCAAGGCCTCAAGCTTGAATTCGGTTTTTGCCCCGCCCGTGGTCAGGTACTGATCGACCTGCTTCCACTTGTTCTCATCGACGTCCAAGACGTACATCAACACCTTGGCGCCGGCGTTGGCCTTACCGGACCAATGCAGCCGAGCAGTGAAATCTGGGCCGGCTTTTGCCGGGACTTTGACGGTGAACTGCTGGAACGGGAACTCGGTTTGCGAGGTCACCCGCTCCAGCCCGTTCGTGGTCGGCAGGTCGGAACGGTCGACCAAGGTGGTGTTGTTCGTCGTGCCGGAGTCAACCTTGATTTCCTCATCGCCGACTTGATAGCGGAACCCGCGACGGAACTGAACATCGAGTTTGTCGCCTTCGGGATCACTTGGGGTCGCCCGCAGTTTGACCGGGCTCGACAATTGTTCAGCGCCAGCATCTGGGCCGTCCAACTTCGTAGTTGGCCGCTCTTCTGGGGTGCTGAAACTGAACTCCTCAACTGAGGTGTTGCCCAGAGAATCAACGGCGGTCACTTCGAAGTCGTGCTTGCCGGCCTTGAGCGTCACCGAAGACTCTTGGTGTGGAAGTTGGACCGGTTTGCCGTCCAACTTGGCCGTCAGGGCACCTTCGGCCAAGCCGACGCCAGCGTCGCTTGCCTGGGCGTCGAGGGTGAACAGT
Organism: Aeromicrobium sp.; assembly: GCA_033813795.1. Classification (GTDB taxonomy): domain Bacteria; phylum Actinomycetota; class Actinomycetes; order Propionibacteriales; family Nocardioidaceae; genus Aeromicrobium. The sequence goes on from JAPXRA010000087.1 coordinate 5,717, forward strand.
CCGCGTTGGACGCTGCCATCAGCAATCGAACTGGTCACCTTCGGCGCGGTGTTGTCTACCCGCAAGGTGCGCTCGACGGTCTTGGCGCCGAGGGTGGCGGTGATCTTGTGCTCGCCGTCGGAAACCTTGGTGGTATCCCACTGGTGGTTCATCGAGTCGAAGGCGTCTGCCGGAATCTCGAAGGTGGCCAAGAAGCGGACTAGGTTCGCGTCGGAGAACGCGATCCGGGAACTTGGATCAGTCGGGCAGGCTCGAGCCGTGTCGGCTTGGCCTTCACCCGCGCCAGCGCAGCGCACCGGCCGCAACACTCGCCCGTCCGGCAGCGCCAGCCGCGGATCCATGGCCGAGAAGTCATCGTTGTTTTCGTTCGGGTCCGCTCCCGGCTTTGCCTTGGTGCCGGCGTGGATTCCGATGGTGATCTCTTCGCCAAGCACGATGCGCTCGACCGGGATCTGGGTTTCGACCGTTTCAGTCCGCTCGTAAAAACCTTGGTCGAATACGTTGAGCACTTCGTCACCCAACAGCACGCCGTTTCGGAAGAACGCGTCCGTGCTGGTCGCTTCGAAAGCGAACATCGGCGCCGATTCAACTGACGGCACCGGATTGGCAATCTGGTTGCCGTCAATCGCGAGCGAAAGTTGGGCCGGGTCGCCTTCGCTGGCAGTTGCTGCCAAGCGGGTCTTGCCGTTCACGAAGTCGCCGTCGGCCCGGTTTAGTCGAAGTGGCTCGACCTCGGCGGTGAGTTGAAGCCGCTTGGGGCCAATCTTCACTTCGTGCTCACCGTCTCGAACGACAAGTCGATACTCGAGCCAACGCTTGCCGAACAAGTCCGCAGTCGGCACCTGGTACTTGAACCGGTCGCCACTGCCAATCCGCAGCGACCGCGTGCTGGTGTCACCTGGCACGTTGCTGGCGATCGTTAGTTCGACCGTGCGAACTTGCTGGTCGTCAGTGATGTGGAAGTCGAACGAAACACCGGTTTCGGTCTTTTCCGATCGATCGTCGACTACCGGTTCGGCCGAGCTGCGTACCGATTTGACAAGGCCCGAAGGAACTTGGCTTGGCGCCGCATAGCCGGGCGTGGCGGTATCGACGTCGATCTTCTTTTGGACTGGGTCACCATCCCAGCGGTACTGGATCGGCTTGTCGGCAACGGTCTCGGCGTCGTTGAAGTAGTACGCCCGCGAGACATCGTGGCCCGTGTTGGTCATCACCTGAATTCCGCGAAGTCCCCCGTTGGCCATGCCGCCTGATTGGATCTCCACCAGGTTCTTGCCGGCCACCAAGCGGCTACCGAAGTGCGCATTGAAGTCTGCTGCTTTGAGCGCTTGGTTCGACCCGTTCTTTATCCAAAGCACGAGAGTTCGGCCCGGCGCAATCACGGGGTTGGCTGGTACCGCCGGCCATAGTGTGGCGTTCGTGGTGGTTTGGTTTGCGTCGATGTAGAGGTAATTGAGGGTGAAATCGGCAAACTCAACCGACCGGTCCGAGGCGTTGTAGACCTCAACGAACTCAAAGGCGTCGCCGCCACCGAGGTT
>JAPXRA010000088.1:0-7251 GCA_033813795.1 Aeromicrobium sp.
CACACACCTCGACCCACGGCGCCTTCGGTTCGATCGCCTTCGGCATCGGCACGAGCGAGGTCGAGCACGTGCTCGCGACCCAGACGCTGCCGCAGGCGAAGCCGAAGATGATGGCCGTCGAGGTTGTTGGCGACCTGCCGGCTGGCTCGACCGCCAAGGACCTGATCTTGGCGCTGATTACCCAAGAGACCACTGGCGGCGGCCAGGGCTACATCGTGGAGTACCGCGGTGCAGCTATCGAAGCGCTCACGATGGAAGAGCGCATGACGATCTGCAATATGAGCATCGAGTGGGGCGCCAAGGCCGGCCTGATCGCACCAGATCAGACCACCTTCGACTACATCGAAGGCCGCCCACACGCACCTGCCGGTGCCGATTGGGACGCCGCGGTCGACTATTGGAAGAGCCTGGTCACCGACGCGGACGCCGTATTCGACAAGGTGGTCACCCTCGACGCCACGAAGGTAACCCCGTGGGTCACCTGGGGAACGAACCCTGGTCAAGGCGTGGCACTTTCGGGCAACGTGCCGGTTCCGGCCGAGTTCGCTGACGAGAACGAGCGCGTCGCCGCCGAGCGGGCGCTGGAGTACATGGGTCTGACCGCGGGCACGCCGATGCGTGAAATCAAGGTCGACACGGTGTTCGTCGGTTCTTGCACCAACGGTCGGATCAGCGACTTGCGTCGGGCCGCCGAGTTGATCGAGGGCCACACCGTCGCCGAAGGAACGCGACTGCTCGTGGTTCCCGGTTCAGTCCGGGTTCGCCTGCAGGCCGAAGAAGAGGGTCTGGACAAGGTGTTCAAGGCCGCCGGCGCCGAATGGCGTGGCGCGGGCTGCTCGATGTGCTTGGGCATGAACCCCGACCAATTGACGCCAGGTGAGCGCAGCGCCTCGACCTCTAACCGCAACTTCGAAGGACGTCAGGGTAAGGGTGGGCGCACCCACCTGGTTTCGCCCGACGTCGCCATCGCCACCGCCGTCACGGGCCACCTGGCCTCGCCGGCCGATCTGTGAGGACCAAATAATGGAAAAGTTCAGTTCACACACCGGCGTCGGTGCACCGCTGCGCCGCAGCAACGTTGACACCGACCAGATCATCCCGGCGGTCTACCTCAAGCGAGTGACTCGTACCGGCTTCGAAGACGGACTTTTCGCCGCTTGGCGAAACGACCCGGAGTTCGTGCTCAACCAAGACGCTTACAAGAACGCGACCGTCCTAGTGGCCGGCCCGGACTTCGGTACCGGCTCCTCGCGCGAGCACGCGGTTTGGGCGCTGCAGAACTACGGCTTCAAGGTCGTGATCAGCGCTCGCTTTGCCGACATCTTCCGGGGCAACTCGGGCAAGGCTGGCCTGCTGGCGGCCCAAGTCGACGAAGACGTGGTCGAAGCGCTGTGGGCCTACCTCGAGCAGAATCCGGGCGGCGAAATCTCGGTCGATCTCCAGTCGCGTACCCTGACCGCCGGTGAGATCACCGCGCCGTTCCAGATCGATGACTACACCCGTTGGCGCCTGCTCGAAGGTCTGGACGACATCGGCATCACCATGGGCCATGCCGAGTTGATCGATGCGTACGAGGCCAAGCGCCCAGCGTTCAAGCCAGTGACTAGCTGACACGAACCTTTCGACCCTAGTGCTCGTCGGCATCCGTCGGCCAAAGCACTAGGGTCGAACTATGTCTACGTCTCGGTCCTATCCGTTTCTGTTGCGGATAGTCGTTTGTTTTCTTTGGCCGATATTCATGGTTACGACAAAGCGAGATCGGCGTGGCTTGGCGAAACTGCCAAAGAGTGGTGGATTTGTAGTGGCGGCGAACCACTTGTCGTATGTGGACCCTTTGCTGCTTGGTCACTGGGCTATCGATCAAGGGATTCCGCCGCGATTCTTGGTCAAGGATCCGTTGTTTAGAGTTCCGGTTGCTGGCTGGATTTTGCACAAAGTTAGGCAGATTCCGGTCTACCGAGGTACCGGTGCCGCCAGTGGTTCTTTGCGCGATGCAATTGCCGAGGTCAAGGACGGCCAAGTCGTGATCGTGTATCCAGAAGGCACCATGACCAGAGACCCGGGTGGTTGGCCGATGACGGGACGCACCGGTGCGGTGCGGATAGCGCACGAAGCGGGGGTGCCGTTGGTGCCGATCGCGCAATGGGGTCCGCAAGACATTATGTGGCCGTACCGCAAGGGGTTCCATCCGTTCCCGCGAAAGACGATTCACATTTGGGTCGGTGACCCAATCGACTTGTCTGACCTCGGCGAAAACCCGAGCGAACAAAAACTGCAAGAAAAGACCGCCGTGCTGATGGCGGTAATAACTGACATGCAGTCACAGATTCGCGGCGAAAAGCCAACATCGCCACCGATTGACGTACACACTTTGGCTAAGCCGAAAACGACACTAGAGGGGAACTGAGATGACGACCACCGCAGTTATGGGAGCCGGTTCGTGGGGGACGGCTTTTGCGATCGTGCTGGCAGACGCTGGCAATGACGTCAAACTGTGGGGCCGGCGCGAAGAGACCTGCCAAAACATCAACGAGCGGCACGAAAACACCGACTACCTGCCCGGACTCGAACTGCCCGAGGGAATCCGCGCCACCAGCGATCCGACCGAGGCGCTAACTGGCGCCGATGTGGTGGTGCTGGCCGTTCCCTCACAGACGCTGCGGCAGAACCTGACTGATTGGGGCGAACACATCGGCTCCGATGCGGTCATGGTCAGCCTGATGAAGGGCGTCGAGTTGGGCACTCACCTGCGGATGAGTCAGGTGATCGCCGAACTCACCGGCGCCGGCCCAGAACGGATCGCGGTGATCAGCGGGCCGAACTTGGCCAAAGAAATCGCCCGACGCGAACCGGCCGCGAGTGTCGTGTCGTGCGCGGACGAGTCAGTTGCGCTGCGACTCCAACAGCTTTGCCACACCCAGTTCTTCCGCCCGTACACCAACACCGACGTGGTCGGTTGCGAACTCAGCGGAACGGTGAAGAACATCATCGGTTTGGCCGTTGGCGTGTGCGACGGACTCGGCTTCGGCGACAACACCAAGGCGTCGGTGATCACTCGCGGCTTGGCCGAGACGGCCCGGCTCGGCGTCAACATGGGGGCCGACCCGATGACGTTCATGGGGTTGGCCGGACTTGGCGACTTGGTGGCGACCTGCTCCTCGCCGCTTTCGCGAAACCGCACCTTCGGCGAGAAGTTGGGCCGCGGGATGACGGTTGAGGAGATCATGGCCCAAACCCGCCAGGTCGCCGAAGGGGTGAAATCGTGCACCTCGGTGGCAGAGTTGGCGCACCTGCATGGCGTCGACATGCCGATCACCGATCACGTCCGGGCATTGGTTGACGGCGAAATGACTCCAACCGAACTCGTCAACGCCCTGCTGGGGCGCTCGACCAAACCGGAAGCCAACTAACGCACCTCGGCCGCGGCAAAGGCGGCCAAAATGTCCTCCCATAGGTCTTCGGCGGCTTCGATACCGACGCTCAGCCGAATCAAACCTTCCGGGATCGACTCGGCTTCTAAGCTGTGCCGGCGACGGCGTTCCCAAGTCGATTCGACACCACCAAGGCTCGTGGCGCAGGTGATCACCTTGCTGGTTTCAGTGACCTGTTGTGCCTTTTCGGCATTGGGCAGAATGAACGAGATCATAGTGCCAAAACCCGGATAGCGAACCTCGGCAACGGCCGGGTGGGCGGCCAGTCGTGCGGCAAGATCGGCGGCATTGGATTCAGCCTTTTCTAGCCGGACGGCGAGCGTCCTGATGCCACGTACGGCCAAAAAGCACTCCAAGGCGCCGGGGATTGCGCCCCGTTGGCTGCGGTACAGCGAAATGGCTTCGTGAATTCGATCATCTGAAGTGACCGCCGCACCCAAGATCAGGTCGCTATGGCCGGCGAGCAGTTTGGAAACCGAGTGGACCACTACGTCGGCGCCGTATTCAAGCGGCCGCTCGCGAAGTGGCGTACGGAAAGTGTTGTCAACGACCACGATTGCCCCGGCGGCCTTGGCTGCGGGCACCAGCACCGAAAGATCACCGACCTCCATCGCCGGATTGGTCGGCGACTCCAGCCACACCAGCGAAGCACCGGCAAAGGCCGAGATTGAAGCCTCGGCGTCCGAGGGGTCGATCAGTTCGTACTCCCACGGGCCAGAGCGGACCAGATCCGTTGTTCCGTTGTAGCCGTGGCGCGGAAGCACGACCTTCGAACCGGCAGGCGCTTGCTCCAGCACCGCCGCGGCGGCGGCCATTCCCGAGGCGAACGCCAGCGCGCGTCCGCCTTCAAGCGCCCCCAGCGTGGCCTCCAACGGTTCAAATGCGGGGTTGGCAAACCGGCCGTACTCGTGGTCACCGCCAGCGACAAAGGCACTAGCCAACACGATCGGGGAGTTCAACGGCTCGTCGGGATTCTTCGGCGGTCGACCTGCCGTGACCGCAAACGTTTCAGCCTGCATGATTCCAGTTTCACAGGCCGGTAGGCTCGGCGTTGATGCGCACCTCAATTGCGGTCATCTTTGGTGGCCAATCCAGCGAACACTCCGTCTCTTGTCTAACCGCCAAGGAAGTCTTGGGCGTTATTGACCGCGATCGTTACGACGTCACCGCGATCGGGATCACCCACGACGGCCGCTGGGTCGAAGAAAGCGCCGATTGGCCTGATCTAGCGCAAGGAGCGCTGCCAAGCGTGCGCGAAGACTTTCCGGAGTTTTCTTGGGATCGACTTCGTGAGATGGATGTGGTGTTCCCCTTGCTGCACGGTCCGTGGGGCGAGGACGGCACGGTTCAGGGCCTGCTTGAGGTGGCCGGTGTGCGCTATGTCGGCGCCGGCGTGCTCGCGAGCGCGGTGGGGATGGACAAGCCTTTCACCAAGACGGTGTTTTCGGCCGCCGGGCTGCCACAACTGCCGTACGTGACGATTCAGGCTTGGGAGTGGGACGCAAAACGTGACCGGGCTGAAGCTAGGGTCCAAGCCCTTGGCCTGCCGGTGTTCGTAAAGCCCGCTCGGGCTGGCTCCAGTTCAGGTGTCACCCCGGTTCACTCTTGGGACGAATTGGCAGCCGCGATCGAAACGGCGCGCGAGTTCGATCCGAAGGTGATCGTCGAAGCCGCCGCGCACAACAAGCGCGAAGTCGAATGCGCGGTCATTCAAGACGAGCGTGGCATGCCGATCGCCAGCGAAGTTGGCGAAATTGTTGTGGCCCAAGACACCAGCCACGAATACTACGATTTTGAAGCCAAATACCTAGATGGCAGCAGTACCAACCTAGTGCCAGCCGACATCAATGAGACCCAACGTCAGCGAATTCGCGAATATGCCCTGCAAGCATTTGACGCGATCGGCTGCGAGGGGCTGGCACGAGTGGACTTCTTCCTCACCGACAGCGCCGACGGCGGACTGGTGATCAACGAAATCAACACCATGCCCGGATTTACCCCGTTTTCGATGTTCCCGAAACTTTGGCAAGCATCGGGGATCGAGTATCCCGATCTGGTCGAACGGCTAATCCAGTTGGCCAAGTCGCGGCCAACAGGCTTGCGCTGACTGCTCAGCGCAGGCCTCGATCAGATCCGTACGACCGGGCAGGTCAGGGTGCGGGTGATTCCGGGAACCTTCTGGATCTGTGAGACGACCAGTGAGCCGAGTTCGTCAACCGACGGTCCTTGGGCGCGAACGATCACGTCGTACGGTCCGGTGACGTCTTCGGAGAGCTCGACGCCGTCGATCGCGGCGATATCGGATGCGACTTCAGCGGCTTTGCCGACTTCAGTTTGCACGAGAATGTAGGCGTGAACAGCCATCAGGGGAGTCCTTTCGTCTGGCGTGGACACGCTACCGCAGAACCGGCTTGGGAGCCCGGGCGGCTGCGAGAATGAGCAAGTGAGCGCACAGACGATTGCAGACCTTGGCGAATTCGGTTTGATCGACCTAGTCCGGGGGCAACTCGGTACCAGCGAATACGTGCTGATCGGGCCAGGCGATGACGCTGCGCACTTGGCAACCGCCGACGGGACCTTCGTCATCGCCACTGACATCTTGATTGAAGGCCGGCACTTTCGCCGCGACTGGTCAACCGCGGCCGACATCGGCCGAAAAGCGATCGCGGTGAACCTTTCAGACATCAACGCAATGGGCGGCGTGGCCACTGCGCTTCTGGTGGCCTTCGCCGGCCCAGGTGATCTGCCGGTCGATTGGGTGCGCGAGCTAGTCGGCGGAATGGTTGAGGAATGCGCGAAGGTAGGCGCCCATATCGTCGGCGGCGACATGTCGTCTGCCGAAAAGATCGTCATCAGCATCACCGCGATGGGTGATGCGGAACGGCCGGTCAAGCGTTCGGGGGCAACTCCTGGCCAGGTCGTGGCCGTCTCGGGTCAACTCGGGCTGGCGGCAGCCGGCTACGGTGCACTCAGCCGGGGATTTCGGTCGCCGAAAGTTGCGGTCGATGCCCACCGGATGCCACAGGTGGCCTATGGCGCCGGTCCGGCTGCCGCAGCCGCTGGCGCCACCGCGATGATCGACATCAGCGACGGTTTGCTGGCTGACCTCGGTCATATCGCCAAGGCGAGTTCAGTGGCGATCGACCTAGATCCGAGCAAATTCCAGATCGCCGAGCCGATCGAGACCGTGGCTGGCGCGCTCGGTGGGGTAGACCCGTTGTCGTTCGTGCTCACTGGCGGCGACGACTACGTTTTGGCTGCAACCTTCCCGACTGAACAGCAATTGCCTGAGGGCTGGACTGCCATCGGGACGGTGTCAGCCGGCGAGGGTGTGACCGTGGCCGGAGCGCCCTATGAGGGCGAGCCGGGGCACCGCCACTGGACCTGAGGTCAGTGCTGAATTTGCGCGAACGGCGCTGCGGCTTCGAGTTCGAACGCCAACTCCAGCAGGGTGCGCTCCTGGCCGTTGTCGGCGGTGAAGTGGATTCCGAGCGGCAGTCCTCGCGAGTCTTGGCCAAGCGGCAAGCTAATCGCCGGGCCGCCGCTAGCGTTGTTTAGCGGCGTGTAGGTGACGTAATCGCGCAGTCGGGCGAAGGCCTCATTGAACTCCAGGCTCGGGTCGAGCCAGCCGAGTTCGGGGGTCGCGTGGCCGAGGGTCGGGCTCATCACGAGGTCATGGCGAGTGAAGATCTCGTCGTACTTTGTGGCCGACTTCGTCAGCGCAACGATCGCGGCTGGAGTGCGCCAGAACGTGCTGAGGAACTCTTTGGCCAAACCGTGGGTGAACGGATCGATCTTGCTGCGGTCGAAACCCTTGGCG
>JAPXRA010000089.1:0-7215 GCA_033813795.1 Aeromicrobium sp.
TGGTCCCATTTCGTCCAGTTGCGCGACCGCTTGGTCGAACTAGGTGAAGACCCATATGAAGTGATGGAGTCGTTTGGTCCGACCTTCGCCCGGTTCCACCGAAAGACCGAACCTTCGGACTGGCTCGAAGGCCTATTGAAGGCCTACGTCGGTGACGGCTTAGCCGCGGACTTCTATCAAGAGATTGCTGCGTTCCTCGACGCCGACACCCGCAAGTTGGTTGTGGCGACGATGAGCCAAACCGGCAACAGCGAGTTTGTGGTTGAACGGATCCGCGAGGCTATCTCCGCTGATCCCAAGATCGCCGGTCGGCTCGCACTGTGGGGTCGCCGGTTGATGGGCGAAGCGCTCAGTCAAGCGCAAATGGTGGTCGCTGAACGCGACTCGCTGACCAGTCTGGTGGTCGGCTCGGTTGATCGTCCCGGCGGATTCGACTTGGCCTCGATCGGGCGGATGTTCGCCAGGATCACCGAGGCGCATGCCGAGCGGATGGGCAAACTCGGGCTGGACGCCTGAGCCAGCTGGCTCAGGAACTGGTCAGGCCAAAGCCAACTTTGCGGCCGGTGTCGGCCGTGAAATACAGGTAGGCGATGTTGTCTGCCGGAACCGCGACCGTGTGACCCTTGCTGTCGGTGAGGGTGAACACGGATTCATCCTTCAACGCCGTGTTCAGCGACGCCAAAATCGCGTCCGGTTCGATGTCGGTCTCGACGGTTAGTTCGCGGGCGGCATGCTGGACGCCGATCTTGACCTCCACGGTCACTCAACTCCTTCGATCTGGTGTTTGGGGGAAGCCACCGATCCCGCGCCAAGCGAGAGTCGAGGCAAGTTCGATTGCTTGGGCGCGAGTCAGTTCCGATTCACCCGAAAGCCAAGCGCGTGCACCAACGTGGCCCATCCCGACCAAACCGGCGGCCAAAAGTTGAGCGGCTGGCTTGGGAAGTCCGGCGTCCGCCACGATCACTTCGGCGATTGCAGCCGAAGACTCGGTGGTGACCCGATCGATTAGTTCACCAACCGCCGGGTCGCTAGTCAGATCAGACTCAAAAACTAGCCGGAACGCCTTCTCTTGGTCGGCGACACTGTCATACCAAAGCTGCATGGTGGCCCGGACGCGTTCGGCATTGTCTTGGGTCGAGGCGAGCGCATGACGCACGCCGTCGATGACCGAGTCGACCGCCGAGGAGATCAGCGCCGTGTAGAGTTCCAGTTTTCCGGGGAAGTGCTGGTAGAGCACTGGCTTGGAAACGCCGGCGCGCTCGGCGATCTCGTCCATCGAGGCGTTGTGATAGCCCTGCTCGACGAAAACGTCTAGGGCTACCTCAAGCAGTTGGGCCCGGCGCGCCGAACGCGGCAGTCGTCCTGCACGAGTTCGGGGCGGGGGCAGTTGGCTCACCGCATCAGCCTACCGGTTTGGTTACTGGCCGGTCACCAAGCGCGGCCGAGCCAATGGAACTTCACGCCAACTGTCCAATCGGCGGACTCTTGTCCAACTGTTGGGACGGGCACGGAACAATAGGAGTCGTCGCCGAGTTGAGACCGGTTGACATCGCAATCGAAGGAGAAGCCCGTGGTCGCCCCCCTGGTCGAACCCGCAGACGAACTGACCGTAGATGAGGTCCGTCGCTACAGCCGTCACCTGATCATTCCCGACGTCGGAATGACCGGCCAAAAGCGCCTCAAGAACGCCAAAGTGCTGGTCATTGGCGCTGGCGGCTTGGGCAGCCCAGCCCTGCTTTATCTGGCAGCGGCCGGCGTTGGCACCCTCGGCATCATCGATGACGATGTGGTCGACGAGTCGAACTTGCAACGTCAGGTCATTCACGGTCAGTCCGATTTGGACAAGCCGAAGGCCGTCAGCGCTGCCGAGTCGGTCGCCGAAACCAATCCCTTGGTCAAGACGATCGTTCACCAAGAACGGCTGGACAACGACAACGTGTTGGAGATCTTCAGCCAATACGACCTGATCCTCGACGGCACTGACAACTTCGCCACTCGCTACCTCGTCAATGACGCGGCAGTGATCTTGGGCAAGCCGTATGTCTGGGGTTCGATTTACCGCTTCGAAGGGCAAGCTTCGGTTTTCTGGGCGCAAGAAGGTCCGCAATACCGCGATCTGTACCCCGAGCCGCCGCCGCCGGGCATGGTTCCGTCCTGCGCCGAAGGCGGAGTCTTGGGCGTGCTTTGCGCCTCGATCGGTTCGATCATGGTCACCGAAGCAATCAAGTTGATCACCGGTATCGGCGATCCGCTGATCGGGCGCCTGATGGTGTACGACGCACTCGAAATGCGTTACTCGACCTTGAAGATCCGCCGCGATCCGAACGGCGTGCTGCCCACCGAACTGCTCGGCGACTACGAAGCGTTCTGTGGCGCCGTCAGCGACGAGGCCGCCGAAGCTGCCGCCGATGCCACGATCTCGGTCACCACGCTCGACGGCTGGCTCAAAGAGCGCGCCGATGGCGGCCGTGACTTCCTGCTCGTTGACGTTCGTGAACCGAACGAATACGAAATCAACCAGATTCCCGGTTCGGTGCTGATCCCCAAGGGCGAGATCCTAAACGGCAAGGCGTTCGATCAACTGCCGCAAGACAAGCAGATCGTGTTGCACTGCAAGTCCGGTATCCGTTCGGCCGAAGCATTGGCCGTGCTCAAGGGTGCAGGTTACGCCGACGCTGTGCACGTCGGCGGCGGCGTGGTGGCTTGGGTCAACCAGATCGACCCCTCGCAGCCGTCCTACTGACCCGCTGAGATTGACGTTTCGCAGCAACACAACGTGGTTTAGCCGCGAAACGTCAATCTCAGGGAGTGGGGAAACATGGACGAGGCGTTCAGCGAAGCGGTGTTGCAGTTGGTCGAGTCGGTTCGACCTGGCCGGGTCGTGACTTATGGGCTGATCGCCGACCGGCTCGGTCGTGCCGGACCACGCCAAGTTGGTGCAGTGATGTCTCGCGATGGGCACTCGGTGCCGTGGTGGCGGTGTGTACGCGCTAACGGTTCACTGCCGGCCTACTTGATGATCGAAGCGCAACAGCATTGGCTCGAGGAAGGAACGCCAGTTCGTAACGGTCGAGTTGATCTGGTCAAGGCAATTGACCCGGCGCTGCTGGCTGACGGTCTTTAAGACCTAGGCGCTGTTTTCGGGCTTGTCGTGCCGAAGGGGCACTACTGTCGGTGGCTTCTGGTTCGATAAGTGACGTGCCCAAAAAGATCCTGCTGAACCGACCGAAGTACACGCGCCGACCAGCGCCAAACCTCGATGAGCAACAGCGCGCCGTGGTCGATCATCGCGGCGGTCCACTGCTCGTGCTGGCCGGGCCAGGCACCGGCAAGACCACCACTTTGGTCGAAGTCGTGGTTGACCGGATCGAACGTGAAGAACTTCGCGGTGACCAGATCTTGGTTTTGACCTTCAGCCGAAAGGCGGCGGTCGAACTGCGTGACCGGATCGCCGGTCGGATGCCGAAAACCGTCGCCAGCACTCCAGCGATGACCTTCCATTCCTTTTGCTATGCCCTTGTGCGCGAGTTTTCTGACCCAGAAGCGTTCGCTGCGCCACCGGAGTTGATGTCCGCGCCGGCCCAAGATGCCCAACTTGCAACCTTGATCGCCGGGCACCAGGGGGAGTCTTGGCCCAAGAGCATCCGACAAGCACTGGGCACGCGCGGTTTTGCCGATGAGCTTCATCGGTTCATGGCCGCCGCCGCTACCAACGGGTTGACGCCGGCAGATCTTGCCGAGCGAGCGGCCGAGCAAGATCGGCCAGAATGGGCGAGGGTAGCCGAAGCGATTGACGAGTATCACCAAGTTATCGACCTGCAAAACCTCACCGATTACACCGACCTGGTGACTCGGGCCACGGCCATCGCCGCCGATCCGGTGCATCAGCGCACCCTGCGCGACCGGTTCGCACTTGTGGTGGTCGATGAGTACCAAGACACCGATCCACTTCAGGTGCAGCTCTTGCACCACTTGGCCGGTGACGGCCGAGACTTGGTCGTGGTCGGTGACCACGACCAAGCTATCTATGGCTTTCGCGGAGCAGACCCGACAGCAATAACCACCTTCCCCGAGCAGTTCGCCACCCACATCGGGACCGAAACGGTACGGGCAAAAACCATTGCCTTGACCACCACTCGGCGGTTTGGCCCGAGGATCTTGGCGGCGGCAAAGGTGGCCCTGGCGAACCCGCCGGTGCCGCGTGGACTCGACCGCGAAGCAAACGCCCAACACCGGAATTTACTGAGCGAGGCAGACAGCCCAGGCAGCGTCGAAGTGTCGACTTATGTCTCGCCTACCGCCGAGGCCGAACATATCGCCCGAATGCTTCGTCGCGCGCACCTTGACGATGGCTTGCCGTGGTCGCAGATGGCGGTGTTGGTGCGCACCGCAGCCGACCTCACTCGACTGCAGCGCTCGCTATCGGCGGCCGGAGTTCCGGTAGATGTTGCCGGCGATGAAATCCCGCTGGTGGCTGAACCTGCCGTGCGGTCTCTGCTGCTGGCGTTGGAGGCAGCCGACCTGATTTCGCGTGAGCAACCACTGGGCGACGAACTTGCCGAGGCCTTGCTCACCGGCCCTCTGGGCCGCCTTGACGGGCCGGCCATGCGGCGACTCGGCCGGGCGCTGCGGCGCCGCGACCGGGAAACTTCGTCCACCAAGTTGATCACCGCGGCACTGGGTGATCCGGCCGCGCTCGGCCTACACAGCACCGATCCGGCGACTGTCGAAGCGGTGGAAGCCGCCCGGGAGTTGGCTGCGCTGTTGGCTAAGGCCGCTGCCAAACTGCGGAAGAACTCGCCGCCTGAAGACGCGTTGTGGCTGCTTTGGGACGGCAGCAGTTGGCCTCATCGACTGAACACGCAATGGCAAGGTGAGGCAGAAAGTCGGCTCGCAGCAGACCGCGATCTTGACGCGATCTGTGCGCTGTTTAGGTATGCGGAAAAGCTGGAAGCACACGGCCGGCGTCGGTCAGTGCGCAACTTCATCGCCGAGTTGCGCGCTCAACAGATTCCGGCGGACCAAGTAGACGCCAGCGCCGTCAAGGCCGACGCGGTTGCGTTGCTCACCGCGCATCGGTCCAAAGGTTTGGAGTGGCCGCTGGTGGTTGTCGCCGGGATGCAGGATGGGAGCTGGCCCGACCTCAGAATCACCGGGTCGTTGCTGAAAACCGAAGCGCTGGCCGGACCGGGTGCCACCGCCTCGGCCGGTGAGCAACTGCGCCAAGAACGCCGACTTTTCTACGTCGCCTGCACGCGCGCCACGACCCGACTGGTGGTCACCGCCACGAAGTCGCCCACCGACGACGGGCCGCAACCGTCTCGCTTCGTCGAGGAATTGTTGGCCGCCGGGTTCGGTCCGAAGGACGCGGCGTCAATGCCTTTTCCACGTCCGCCAAGGCCCGTCTCGTTGCGTGGGGTCATCACTGAGTTGCGAATCCTCGGTGAGAAAACCGAAGACGAGCAACTGCGAGCCCAGGTCGGTCAACTGCTTGCTGAAGCCGCGCAGATTCCGACGGCGGCCGCACGAGCCGCTGATCCACGCCGCTGGTGGGCGACCGCTGAACTGACCCAGAGCAGTCAGCCGTGGCGGCCAACAGATGAGCCGGTGGCGCTTTCGGGCTCGGCCGTAGATTCCATCACCACCTGCGCGTTGAAGTGGTTTTTGGCGCGAGAAGCGCACGGTGAGTCGCCGTCAACCACCGCCCAAGGTTTTGGTTCTATCGTTCACGCCATCGCGGCCGACGTTGTTGATCGAGGTGTTGAACCAGATCTGGCCGAGATGGTCACCGAACTCGACGAAGTGTGGCATCGGCTCGATTACCAGGCCGCATGGCTGGGGGATCGCGAACGGGAGGCCGCCAAAGAGGCCCTCGAGCGGTTTGCGCGCTGGCACCAGGCGAACCCGCGAGAAGTACTGGCTGCCGAACATGGCTTTGACATCGAACTTGTCGCCGGTGGCGAACCGGTCCGGATTCGCGGGTCGATGGACCGAATCGAACTTGACCTGTCGGGTCGAATCCACGTGGTCGATCTCAAGACCACCAAGTCGGCTCCGTCGGTGGCCAAGGTCGCCGAACACGCCCAACTTGGGGTTTATCAACTCGCCGTGGGAAACGGAGCCGCTGCTGACCTCGGCCACGCCGATACGTCTGCTGGGGGTGCCGAATTGGTCAACCTGCGGTTGCCCGCCGGAGCCAAGGATCCGCTGTCACCAAAAGTCGTCGCTCAGCCAGCCCCGCCAGGGCGGGACGGCCCAGCGTTCTTTGCACTCGACCTCGTCGCGGAGTCTGCTCGAGTTATCCGCCAAGAAGACTTAGCGGCAAGCCCCAGCGAGATATGCAAGTTCTGTGACTTCACCAGCGTTTGTCCAACGGTCACCGGTCCGACGATTGGAGCAACAAAGTGACTCAACCACTAAAACTGGTTCGCGATACCGACCACCTAAAGACCGTGCTCGACATTCCCTTTAGCGCTCAACAGTTGGCTGCAATCACGGCAGACCCGCAGGTTCCGCAAGCCATCATCGCTGGCGCCGGGGCGGGCAAGACCGCTGTCATGGCCGCGCGCGTCGTCTGGTTGGTCGGTCATCTCGGGGTCGATCCAGCCAAGATTCTTGGGCTCACCTTCACCGCCAAGGCGGCCGCCGAGTTGGGTGAACGCGTCCGCAAGTCGCTCAAGAAAGTCGGCGACTTCAGTGAGTACGGCGAACCGACGGTTTCGACATATCACGCGTTCGCCGGCAACCTGATCAGCGAACACGGTCTGCGCCTTGGTATTGAGCCGGACTTGCAAGTGTTGGCCGACGCCCGCCGGTTCCAGTTGGCGGCCCGAGTGGTGCGCGGTCACGCCGGCTCGCTGCGACATGTCTCGGCCTCATTGCCGAACGTGATCAAGTCGGTTTTGGACCTGGACGGCCAGATGGCTGAGCATCTCGTGGAACCTGATGCGGTGCGTGCGTTCGACCTGACGCAGACCGACGCCGTCGCAAGTCTGGAAAAGACGGTCAAATGGAACCGGACGCTCGTCGATACCTGTCTTGAGCGCGATGAATTGGTTCAGTTGGTACAGGAGTACCGAGCGGCCAAAGCCGACGCCGGGGTGATGGACTTCTCCGACCAGATGGCGTGGGGCGCGCAATTGGCGAAACTGCCAGAAGTTCGTCAGTCGTTGGAGGAACGTTTTGATGTGGTCTTGCTAGACGAATACCAAGACA
>JAPXRA010000090.1:0-7195 GCA_033813795.1 Aeromicrobium sp.
GCACCAGTGCGCCCGCCACGCGACCAACAAATGGCAGCCGATCTAGTCCAGATTCGCCAACTGACCACAACCGAACCGGCGGCCGGTTCAGCCCAAGCGAAGCAACTCGCCCAACTGCGCGACCGGGTGCGAAAGCGCGCTTGGCGGGCGGTTGGTTCTGGGGAAGTCAACCAGATCGCGACGCTCACGAGGCTGCAAAGCGAGCTGGGCCCAGACTCGGGCTTGGTCAGCTATTTGTGGGACGGCCACGACAGACTCGCCGCGATTGTGGCAACTTCCGAGAATGCCGTTGTCGTTGGACTGGGTGAAAGCGCGCCGGTGAAGGCGCTGTTGGCCGGCTTGCAGGCAGATCTGGATGTCAGCGCCAGCGAACTGCCAGCCAGTATGGCTGCTGTGGTCACCGAGGCTCGAAACCGGCGACTCGCGCAATTGGCCGAGATTTTGGTCTCCCCCGTGCTCGAGCATCTTGGGCAACGGCGTCTAGTGATCACTCAAGCCGGAATCTTGGCGGGTATCCCTTGGTCGATGTTGCCCGGGTTGATCGGTCGAACCGTGACCGTCGCGCCAACGGCCTCCTGGTGGCTCGACCACCGCGGCACCGGCAAAATTGCTCGCCTCGGCTTTGTCGCCGGGCCCCAGGTTCGCCGTGCCGTCGAGGAGGTTGAGGTGGCCGCCGCCTGCTGGCCGTCGGCGAAATTGCTGTCCGGCGCAGACGCGAACGTAGCGGCGGTGATTGAGCTATGCGGCCAGGTTGACCTCTTGCATATTTCGGCTCACGGCAAGCACGCCGGTGAAAACCCGCTGTTTTCCGGCCTGAGCTTGGCCGACGGTCCACTGTTTGGCTACGACCTTGATCAGGCGGCAACCGTGCCGCAAGTGGTGATCCTTTCGGCCTGCGAGGTGGGTCGCACAACTCAGCGTTGGGCCGAAGAATCGCTTGGTTTGGTTCACGCCTGGCTTCATGCCGGCGCCAAAACCGTCATTGCCTCACCGGCCGCGGTGGCCGACGACCAGGCTTGCGAGATTTTGCCCAAGGTCCACCGGTTACTGGCCCAAGGCGAACCACCGGCAGTTGCTTTGGCAGAAGCGACAAAGGGTTCGCCTACGTCATTCGTCTGTTTTGGCGCCGGCTGGTGAGCGGCTCAAAGCAGCAGCGATAAGGAGTCGTTCGCTGCCGCGGCTGCGGCGCGAAGCGCAGGCACGTCTGGCCCCTTGGCCAACACGTCGCGTGAACTTGACGGAATAATCGAACCGGCGACCGTGCCAAACAGTCGGCGCAAGTCGTCGACCGTGCCGCCTTGGGCCCCAAAACCGGGCACCAGAATCGGTCCGTTGAAGTCGAGCCGCTGGGTGTCTAGGTGCGCCACGGTCGCGCCGATCACTGCGCCGAACGAGCCCATTGGGCTGGCCCCTTCGTTGGCTTGGGCAAGTTCGGCGAGGATTTCATCTCCGACCGTCAGGCCTGAGTCAACCGCCGCAGCTTGGAACTGCATCGCTTCGGGGTTCGAGGTGAACGCCAGCACGAATACCCCAGCGTCGTTCTGCTCTGCCGAAGCGAAGAACGGGTGCAGCGAGCCGAAGCCTAGATACGGGCTGACCGTGATCGCATCGGCGGCCATCGGCGAGTCGTCATTGAGGTACGCGTCGGCGTACGCGGCCGCCGTCGAGCCGATGTCCCCGCGTTTGACGTCCAGAATCGTCAGCGTGCCGGTGTGGCGCAAGTCTTGGAGCGTGCGCTCCAAGATCGCCACCCCGGCCGCGCCGAACCGTTCGAAGAACGCCGACTGCGGCTTGGCGAACGCCACCTTGCCGGCGAACGCTTCCACGCAGGTGGCGGCGAACTCTTCTAGCCCAGCGACCGAATCTGGCAGACCCCATTGCTCGAGCAGGTGAGCGTGCGGGTCGATGCCGACACATAGCGGCCCGTAGGCCGACATGGCGACACTCGCGCGCGAGCCGAAGGTCATTTCGCCACCTCGCTGGCCCAAGACTGCAGCGAACGTACACCCAAGGAACCTGCGATTTCGGCCTCAATGCCTTGGACTGCCGCGGCCAATCCTTGCACCGTGGTGATGCACGGGATGCCTTCGGCCACTGCCGCGGTGCGGATTTCGTATCCGTCGGTGCGGGCATTCACTCCGCTGGCCAGGCCGTGCGGGGTGTTGACGATCAGTTGGACGTCGCGTTCGTGGATCTTCTCGACCACGGTGCTGCCAGACGTGCCGTCCTCGTGCAGTTTGCGCAAGACGGTGGCCTGGACGCCGTTTCGGCCCAACACTTCAGCGGTGCCACTGGTGGCGAGGATCTCGAATCCCAGATCGGCCAGTCGCTTGATCGGGAACACCATATGACGTTTATCGCGGTTGGCCACCGAGACAAACACCTTGCCCGAGGTGGGCAAACCGGTCGCCGATCCGGCCGCCGACTGGCTCTTGGCGAACGCCGAACCGAAGGTGGAGTCAAAGCCCATCACTTCACCGGTCGAACGCATCTCGGGGCCGAGCAGGGTGTCGACGTAGCGGCCCTCAAAGGTGCGGAACCGGTTGAACGGCATGACCGCTTCCTTCACCGCGATCGGTGCGTTCGAGCCAAGGTGTCCCCCGTCGCCGGTCGCCGGCAGAACACCAGCAGCACGCAAATCCGCGATGGACTCGCCAAGCATCAACCGAGCGGCAGCCTTGGCCAACGGCGTGGCCGTCGCCTTCGACACGAACGGGACCGTGCGTGAGGCGCGCGGGTTTGCTTCGAGGACATAGACGGTGTCGGAACTGAGCGCGAACTGGATGTTGATCAGTCCGCGGACGCCTACGCCGCGAGCGATCGCTTCGGTGGACTGGCGAATCCGGTCAATTTCGAGCCGGCCCAAGGTGATCGGCGGCAGGGCACACGCCGAGTCGCCGGAGTGAACGCCAGCTTCTTCGATGTGCTCCATCACGCCGCCGAGGAAAAGCTCTTCACCATCGAACAGGGCGTCGACGTCGATCTCGACTGCGTCGTCGAGGAAGCGGTCGACCAGCACCGGCCGGTCGTGTGAGATCTCAGTAGCGTTTTCGATGTAGGTCGACAGCGACTGCTCGTCGTAAACGATCTCCATTCCGCGACCGCCCAGCACATAGGACGGGCGCACCAGCACCGGGTAGCCGATCTCATCAGCGATCCGCTTGGCGCCTTCGAAGGTGGTGGCAGTGCCGTGCTTGGGCGCTGGCAGGTTGGCGTCGGCCAGAACCTGACCGAACGCGCCGCGCTCCTCGGCCAGGTCGATCGCCTCGGGTTGGGTGCCAACAATCGGCACGCCAGCGGCCTTGAGCCCAGCCGCCAAGCCCAGCGGCGTCTGACCACCGAGTTGCACGATCACGCCGGCGACCGGGCCGGCCTGCGTTTCGGCGTGCACCACTTCAAGCACGTCTTCGAGCGTCAACGGCTCGAAGTACAGTCGGTCGCTGGTGTCGTAGTCGGTCGAGACCGTCTCGGGGTTGCAGTTGACCATGATGGTCTCGTAGCCGGCTTCGGCCAGCGCGAGCGAAGCGTGGACGCAGGAGTAGTCGAACTCGATACCTTGGCCGATCCGGTTCGGGCCAGAGCCCAAGATCAACACCGCTGGCCGCTCGCGCGGTTCAACTTCGGTCTCTTCGTCATAGGACGAGTAGTGGTAGGGAGTCTTGGCCGAGAACTCCGCTGCGCAGGTGTCGACGGTCTTGTAGACCGGTCGAACCCCAAGCGCTTGACGCACGCCGCGCACCACGTCTTCGGAGAGCCCGCGAATCCGGCCGATCTGCGCATCGGAGAAACCATGCCGCTTGGCGTGGCGCAACAACTCCGGCGTGAGCCGATCGGCGGCGATCAGTTCGGCCGCGACTTCGTTCAGCAGGGCCAACTGGTCAACGAACCACGGGTCAATCTTGGTGGCGTCGAAAACTTCTTCTGCGGTCGCGCCAGCACGCAGTGCGTCCATCACGAGTTTGAGTCGGCCGTCGTGCGGCACCGAAGCGCGCTTGAGTAGATCTTCCTTGTCTAGCTCGACCCACTCTTGGGTCCAGGTGAACACCGCGTCCGGGCGCTCCAAGGAACGCAGCGCCTTCTGTAGCGCTTCGGTGAAGTTGCGACCAATAGCCATGGCTTCGCCGACGGACTTCATGTGAGTGGTCAGTGTCGGGTCGGCCGCAGGGAACTTCTCGAACGCGAACCGCGGCACCTTGACCACGACGTAGTCCAGCGTCGGTTCGAAGCTAGCCGGCGTCTCGGCGGTGATGTCGTTGTCGATCTCGTCGAGGGTGTACCCGATGGCAACCTT
The DNA here is from genome assembly GCA_033813795.1 of Aeromicrobium sp. GTDB lineage: Bacteria > Actinomycetota > Actinomycetes > Propionibacteriales > Nocardioidaceae > Aeromicrobium. The sequence goes on from JAPXRA010000090.1 coordinate 4,292, forward strand.
CGCCGCGATCTTCGCAATCGGGAAGCCGGTGGCCTTCGAGGCGAGGGCACTCGAGCGCGAAACCCGCGGGTTCATCTCGATCACGACGATGCGGCCGTCTTCTGGGTTGACCGCGAACTGGATGTTGCAGCCGCCGGTGTCAACGCCGACCTCACGGATCACGCCGATCGATATGTCACGCAAGCGCTGGTACTCCACGTCGGTGAGCGTCATCGCCGGTGCGACGGTGATCGAGTCGCCGGTGTGCACGCCCATCGGGTCTAGGTTCTCGATCGAGCACACGATCACGACGTTGTCGGCCGTATCGCGCATGACCTCGAGTTCGTATTCTTTCCAACCCAGAATCGACTCTTCGAGCAACACCTCGGTGGTCGGGCTAAGCGCCAGGCCGCTGCCGGCGATCCGCAGCAGATCGTCGTGGTTGTAGGCCAACCCCGAACCCGAACCGCCCATGGTAAATGACGGCCGAACAACTACCGGGTAGCCGCCGAGCGCCTCTACGCCGGCCTCACACTCGGCCATCGTGTGGCAGATGACCGAACGAGCAACTTCAGCGCCCCACTCGGCGGGTAGGCCTTCGACGATCGCCTTGAAAATTTCGCGGTTCTCGCCCTTTTCGATCGCTTCGATCGACGCACCGATCAGTTCGACGCCGTATTTTTCCAACACGCCGGCTTCGTCCAAGGCGATCGCGGTGTTCAGCGCAGTCTGGCCGCCGAGCGTTGCCAAGAGCGCGTCGGGACGTTCGGCCGCGATCACTTTCTCGACGTATTCGGGGGTGATCGGTTCGACATAGGTCGCGTCGGCGAACTCCGGGTCGGTCATGATCGTGGCCGGGTTGGAGTTGACCAAGATGACGCGGATGCCTTCGTCGCGCAGCACCCGGCAAGCCTGGGTTCCCGAATAGTCGAACTCGCAAGCCTGACCGATGACGATCGGGCCGGACCCGATCACCATGATCGACGAAATATCAGTGCGCTTAGGCACGAGCAGCCTCCATCACTTGGGCAAAACGATCGAACAGGTAGCCAGCGTCGTGCGGACCGGCGGCAGCCTCGGGGTGGTATTGGACGCTGAACCCTGGCCGGTCCAGCAAGGCGATTCCCTCCACGACCTCGTCATTGAGGCAAACGTGAGTCACTTGGGCGTTGCCGTACGGCGTTTCGAACGTGCCCTCCAGCGGCGCGTCGACGGCAAACCCGTGATTGTGGGCGGTGATTTCCACCTTGCCGGTGGTGCGGTCTTGGACGGGCTGGTTCACCCCGCGATGGCCGTACTTGAGTTTGTAGGTGCCGCGACCAAGTGCGCGACCGAAAATCTGGTTGCCAAGGCAAATCCCGAAGTACGCGATACCGCGCTCAAGTACTGCTTGGACAACTGCGACTTGGTGGTCGGCGGTTGCTGGGTCACCTGGCCCGTTCGACATGAACACGCCATCGGGGTTTACCGCTAGGACATCCTCGATCGTGGCGTCGGCAGGCAGAACATGAACTTCGATGCCGCGTTCGGCCATCAGTTTTGGCGTCATGCCTTTGATGCCAAGGTCGAGCGCAGCGACGGTGAACTTCTTCTCTCCCACGGCCGGAACTACGTACGGCTCAGCGGTGGTGACGTCGGCCAGGAAGTTCGAGCCGGCCATTGCCGGGGCTTGGCGCACCTTGGCCAAGAGTTCGGCGCTATCGAGGATTTCGGTGCTGATCGCCGCGCGCATCGAGCCACGCTCGCGCAGGTGGCGTGTGAGGGCGCGAGTGTCGACTCCGCTAATCCCGACCACGTTGTTGTCCACCAACAGTTCGTCTAGGCTGCGGTCCGCACGCCAGTTTGAACTACGCCGTGCCGGGTCGCGCACCACATAGCCGTCCACCCAAACCCGACTCGACTCGAAGTCTTCGGAGTTCGCGCCGGTGTTGCCGATGTGGGGGGCGGTCATCACCACGATCTGTCCCCGGTAGGACGGATCGGTAAGTGTCTCTTGGTATCCGGTCATGCCGGTGTTGAACACGATCTCGGCGATCGTGGTTCCTTGGGCGCCGTAGGAGCGGCCGGTGAAGGTTCGTCCGTCCTCGAGCACCAAGATTGCAGGAACGAATGTCATTGCAGTTCTCCTTCCAGGACGGTCGGCCGGCCGGCCAAGAACGTTGCGACCACACGCCCGGGCAGTTCGCGGCCCGCATATGGCGTGTTTCGCGACAGGCTCGCAGAGTCGCCGGGCACGATGGTGCGTTTTGCGGCCGGGTCGTACAACACGATGTGGGCAGGCTCGCCGACCGCCAACGGACGACCGTGGTTGGCCACCCGGCCGATCCGAGCCGGATTTGCACTGAGTTTTTCGGCCACCTGCGCCCAAGTAAGGGTGCCGGTGTCGACCATCGTCTGCTGCACGATCGAAAGTGCCGTCTCCAGCCCGATCATCCCAAACGCCGCGGCCTGCCATTCGCACTCTTTGTCTTCCATCGGGTGCGGGGCGTGGTCGGTGGCGACGATGTCGATCGTGCCGTCAGCCAAGCCTTCACGTACCGCGAGCACGTCGTCGGCGCTTCGCAGCGGCGGGTTGACCTTAAAGATCGGGTCGTAACTGCGCACCAGTTCGTCGTCTAGCAGCAGGTGGTGCGGCGTGACTTCGGCAGTCACGTTGATGCCGCGACTCTTGGCCCAACGAACGATCTCAACTGAACCCCGAGTCGACAGGTGGCACACGTGCAAGCGGCTGCCGACGTGTTCGGCCAAGAGCACGTCTCGCGCGATAATCGCTTCCTCGGCAACAGCCGGCCAACCCGTGAGGCCGAGCTCGCCTGAGACGACACCCTCGTTCATCTGAGCGCCCTCGGTCAGGCGTGGTTCCTGTGCATGCTGAGCTACAACGCCATCAAATGCCTTGACATATTCGAGTGCCCGACGCATCAG
>JAPXRA010000091.1:0-7190 GCA_033813795.1 Aeromicrobium sp.
GTGTGCTCACCGGCGAAATCAAGTTCACTGAGCAAGGCGAAGTGATCAGCGACAAGTATTCGCTGCCCAGGCTCGGGCACGAAAACCTGGAACTGTCGTTGGCGGCGGTGCTGGAAGCCTCGACCCTGCACCTGGAGTCGCGCTATCAGCCAAAAGTGATGCAGGCCTGGGACGACACGATGACCCAAGTAAGCGATTCGGCCTATGCGGCCTATCGCGAACTAATCTGTGCCCCCGGGCTTTTCGACTACTTCTTGGCGGCCACGCCGGTTGATCAACTTGGTGATTTGAACATCGGTTCGCGGCCGTCGCGTCGACCAGACCAAGGCGGTGGAATTGACGGACTTAGGGCCATCCCATGGGTGTTTGGCTGGACCCAGACCCGTCAGATTGTGCCGGGCTGGTTTGGCGTGGGAAGTGGTCTTCGGGCAGCGAGACTGGCTGGAAAAGAGGACCTGCTTAAACAAATGCTCGACGAGTGGCATTTCTTCCGGACCTTCATTTCTAACGTCGAAATGACCTTGGCCAAGACGGACCTAAACGTGGCTGGCCACTACGTCGAGACGTTGGTGCCGAGCGACCTGCATCCGATCTTCGACCTGATCCGCACCGAGCACCAGATCACGCTTGAGGAGGTCTTGCGGGTAACTGGTCAGCACCAACTGCTCGACGGCCAGCCCGAACTCAAACGAACGCTGGAAGTTCGCGACGCCTATCTGCAACCGATTTCCTTCGCCCAAGTTGACCTGCTCAGCCGGTATCGGCAGCACCCAGACTCGGCCGACGAGGCAATGCGGGCAGCCCTGCTGCAAACCGTCAACGGCATCGCAAATGGACTGCGCAATACCGGCTAAGTTGCGTTACCGACTGAGGGCCAGCAGAGGTTAGTTGACCTGGCGGTCGCGGCCTTCCCAGTAGTGGGCGCGCAACTTGAACTTCTGTAACTTGCCGGTCGCGGTGCGGCTGAGTTCTTCGCGGAACTCGACCCGCTTGGGCACTTTGTAGCCGGCGAGCAGGCCACGGGTGTGCTCGCGAAGTTCATCTTCGGTCACCTCACCGTCAGGCACCACCAGCGCGAGTACGAGTTCGCCCCACTTGTCGTCGGGGATACCGATTACGGCGACCTCACGCACCGCCGGGTGAGACGCTAGTGCGTCCTCGACTTCGATCGACGACACGTTTTCGCCGCCGGACACGATCACGTCTTTCTTGCGGTCAGCGATCGTGACGTAGCCGTCCTCATAGGTGCCGCCGTCGCCGGTATGGAACCAACCGCCAGCCAGCGCGTCTTCGGTGGCTTCGGGGTTTTCCCAATACGCCTCGAGCACGGTATTGCTCTGGGCGAGGATCTCCCCTGAATCGTTCGTCATGATTCGAGTGCCGAGAGTCGGCGCGCCGGCGCGACCAAGAAGGCGAGCCTGTTCAACTGGTTCGAGGTCTTCCCATTCGGCTCGCATCCGACTCATCGTCAATAGCGGTGAGGTTTCGGTCAGGCCGTAGATCTGGATGAACTCCCAACCGAGTTCTTCACGAACGCGTTGGATGGTGCGAGTTGGCGGAGGTGCACCGGCCACGATGCAGCGAACCTGATCGCGGCCGGTACCTCCCTCCCAGGCCGGCAGTGCGTCCAACACAGCGGTTAGCACTGCCGGTGCGCACGCCAGCACGGTGACGTCGTGCTCGGCGATTCTGCGCAAGATTTCGGTTCCGTCGACTTGGCGGAGCACCACTTGTTTGGCGCCCATGCCAGTCGCGGAGTAAAGCAGTCCCCAGCCGTCGCAGTGGAACATCGGCAGGGTGTGCAGGTAGACGTCACGGTCGCTGAAGGAAGAGTGCCAACCAAAGGTAGTGGCGTTGACCCAGCGTGCCCGGTGGGTTTGCTGAACGCCCTTCGGCCGCGCGGTGGTGCCGGAGGTGTAGTTGATCGTGGCGGTGGCGTTTTCGTCCGGGATCCATTCGGCCGGTTCGGCTTTCGACGCCCAAATCTGATCGTCATCGCGGCCAAGCACAAACACATGCTTGGCTGAGGCGCACGAGTCGGCTAGGTGCTCGAGTTCGGGGTCAAGGTAGACCACCTCGGCGCCACAGTGGCCCACGATGTACTCCACCTCCGCTGGCGCCAACCTGAAGTTGACCGGTACGAAAATGCGGCCCCAGTTCGCCACTCCGTAGAACGAGGCGAGCAGTCGCGCGGCGTTCTGGCTGATCATCGCCACCCGCGCGCCCTGAGCGACGCCTAGTTCGTCCAGGGTCGCGGCTTGGCTGCGAGCCTTGGCGTAGAGCTGGGCGTAAGTCAAGCTGCCCCACGACTCGGCGACTTGGTTCGGTTCGTCGACCACCGCGATGCGGTCGGGGTAAACCGTTCTGGCCCGGTCGAGGAAGTCACGAAGGGTCAACGGGACGATCATCTAGTCTCCTGAAGATGTGGTGTGCATCACTAGTGTGCCGTGTTCGAACCGGTTCGCCCAACCAGATCGGTGAACGGTGCTTGGGCTGCGTTGAACGGCCGGGCGATACTTAAAAAATGCACATTCTCGACGGCGGACTGTCCAATGCTCTTCAAGCTCGCGGCCATGACTTGGCCGGCGAAGGGTGGACGGCGCAAGTTCTGCGTGAACAACCGGCGGAGATCGTTGCCGTGCATGCGCAGTACTTCGCTGCTGGCGCCGACGTTGCCACCACCGCCAGTTATCAAGAGACCGACCCCGGACTCTTGCGGCTGAGCGTCGCGCTTGCCCGCGAGGCGGCCAGCGAAGTAACCGGCAAGTTGGTTGCCGCATCAGTCGGACCGTACGGCGCGATTTTGGGCGACGGCTCGGAATATCGCGGTCACTATGGGCTTACTGCCGAAGAACTCGAACAGTTCCATCGGCCACGCATGGCGGCGCTCATTTCGGCCGGCCCGGACGTTTTGGCGATCGAGACCATTCCAGATATCGAAGAAGCCAAAGTGCTCGCGAAGTTGCTCGCCGAGTTCGAGCACCCGGCGTGGTTCTCCTATTCGATCGACGGCCAGCGCACCTGCGCTGGACAGGGCTTGGCCGAAGCGTTTGCGATCGCAGCTGCAGTCGACTCGGTGTTCGCAGTCGGAGTGAACTGTTGTGCGCCGGCCGATGTGGCGCCGGCTCTCCAAGCGGTTGCCGAGACCGGCAAAGCCGCCGTCGCCTACCCGAACGCGGGCGAAATCTGGGATAGCGAAAACAGCCAATGGCTCGGGGCGGCAAGTTACGACCCCACCTTGGTGCCGGGGTGGATTGACGCCGGGGCAAGTTGGATAGGTGGTTGCTGCCGGGTCGGGCCCGACGCGATCGCGCAGATCGCTGCTGTGGCGAACCCGACCTCAGACTGAGGTCGGCCCCGGCTCGGCCTACGCTTCGGTCCGGCGCAGGCGTGATGAGATAGCCGCATGCGTCGTTTGGCTTTTGGCTTGCTCTCGGTGATGTTGGTTTGCGGCTGCGGCGGACCAGCCAACGAACCGGAAACGAAGCCGAGCACATCTAAATCTGCTGCGCAAACCGCTGGCGAACCCGACCCGATGGCGATCTCGGCGTTCACCTGCCGGCGAGACAGCGCGGGAAACTGGGTTGCTAAGGGAACGTTGAAGAACAACTCCCAAAAAGCCAAGGACTATCTTGTATCGGTGTTCGTCGGCGAACTTGAAGGGGCGGCCCGGACGCTGGAGTTGGCCAAGGTCCAACCAGGCGAGCAGGTGCCGTTCGAACTGACCGCGATCATTTCTTCGCCGCAGGGTCCTTGTCACCTGCAGGCACTTGTCCTGCCCTGACGGCCGCGGCTTCCAGGTGCGCGAACTGTTCGGCTGGAGTTTACTGAACTGACGCTTTTGAGTCCGCTGAGGTAAATCGGGTTGCCTAACGTGGGAACATCTCCATCGCAACCGAAGGACAGCCGTGAATCACTTTCCCCGTCGATCCCTAGCCGCGGTCTCGATCGCCGCCCTGGTTTGTGCCCCGCTCGCGGTGGCTACCCCGGCCCAGGCCGCGCCGGTCACCATCACCTTGGTGGACATCAACGACTTCCATGGTCGGATCGATGCGAACACCACCAAGTTCGCCACCACACTGGAGCAGATTCGCCAAACCGCAGGTGAGGCGAACACCTTGTTCATGTCGGTTGGCGACAACATCGGCGCTTCCCCGTTTGCGTCCGCGACCCAGAACGACAGCCCAACGATCGACGTGCTCAACGCGCTCGACCTTGATGTGTCGGCCGTCGGAAACCACGAGTTCGACCGTGGCTTCGCAGACTTGACTGATCGGATCGGAACTGATGGGCAAAGTGGCGAGGCTGACTTCCCCTTCTTGGGCGCGAACGTCCTGAAGAACGGACTGCCTGCGCTGGAGGCCTCCGAGACGTTCACCGTCGGTGGAGTCAAAGTCGCCGTAGTCGGCGCAGTCACGCAGGAGACTCCGACGCTGGTTTCGCCTGGCGGCATCACCGGTATGACCTTCACCGAACCGGTCGCTGCAGTAAACGCCGAAGTTGCGCGACTGAACGCCCTCCCGGGGGCAGACAAGCCAGATGTGATCGTTGCGGCGATCCACGAGGGTGCCAGCGCCGGAACACCGGACGGTTCGAGCCTCGCCCAAGAACTCGCCCACGGCGGCGCTTTCGCGAACATCGTCAACAACATCGACCCGACGGTCGACGCGATCTTCACCGGGCACACGCACAAGGAGTACGCCTGGGACGCGCCGATTCCGGGCACAAGTCGCACTCGCCCAGTCGTCCAAACCGGAAGTTATGGCGAACGTATCGGCAAGGTGACCTTGACGGTTGACCCAGCGACCGACGAGGTTTCGGCGCACACGGCCACCAACGTTGCCCGCGTCGCGACCGCAGATACGTCCCTTTCTAGGGTCGCTGAAGTCAACACGATCGTGACCGCCGCTCTCACCCACGCCAGCACGATCGGCAACCAGCCGGTCGGCTCGATCACGGCCGACATCACGCGCGCGTTCAGCGGCGGAAGCTTCGTCGGTGGCAAATACGTCGGTGGCACCACCGACGACCGGGCGAGTGAGTCCACCTTGGGCAACCTCGTTCCGGACGCGATGCTGGCGCAGTCCAAGGGGACCGGCGCGCCGGCCGACTTGGCGATCAACAATCCAGGCGGGCTACGCAACTCTGAGCTCTACTTCGCCGGAAACACCGCAAGCAACCCGGCGAACACCGACGGCGTGGTGACCTACGCCGAAGCGAACACGATCCTGCCGTTCACCAACAACCTCTACACCGTGACCTTGACCGGGGCGCAGTTGAAGAAGGTCTTTGAACAGCAGTGGCAGCGTGACGCCAGCGGCAACGTGCCGAGTCGGCCTTACTTGCAACTCGGCGTCTCGGACAACGTGCGTTACACCTTCGACTCCAACCGGTCCGAGGGCAGCCGAGTTACCGGTTTGTGGATCGACGACGAACTCGTTGACTCGACCAAGTCGTATAAGGTGATCGCCCCGTCGTTCCTGGCCCTCGGCGGCGACAACTTCCGCGCATTCGCCGAAGGTAGCTGGGTAGACACCGGAGTGGTCGACTACGAAGGTTGGATCGACTACCTGCGCACGAAGAGCCCAGTTTCGCCGGACTTCGGCCGTCGCGCCATTGCGGTCGCCGGCTTGCCAGACTCGATCCCAGCAGGCAAGGCGACCAAGTTCTCCTTGCCGCGGCTAAACCTCACTTCGATCGGCAGCCCACAAAACACTACTGCGACTGCAACGCTCGAGTACGGCAATGGCCAAGAGGTGGATCTGGGCTCCCAAGCAGTCACCGGCATTGCCGGCGCCTCGGGAGAGTTCACCATCAACGCGCCGGTGGGAGCCATCGGCGATGCGGTGATTCGGGTCGAGGCCGCCCCGAGCGGCACCGTGGCCACCATCCCGCTGAAGGTCACTAAGGCCGGGTCCGTGCTCGAAGTCACCGCGCCAAGCGAAGTTGCCAAGGGTGAATCGCTCGACCTTTCGGTGGCGATCGGCTCGGCTGCTGGCGCTGACCTAAGTGGCGAAGTCACCGTCAAGCAGGGGTCAACGGTCCTGGCAACTAAGGCCACTACCGCTGGGGCAGCGCAAATCTCGATCGACTCGACCGATCTGCGGTTGGGTGAGCGCACGCTGATCGTTTCTTACGCTGGCTCGACCAATGTTGAAGCATCCGAATCCTCGATCACGGTCAAGGTACTCAAGGGCGAAACGCCGTTCACCGCGACTGGCGCGACCACCCGCTACGGCGAAGGTGCCAAATTGACTCTGACCGCGAACGAGGACGTTACCGGCGTTGTTCACGTCGTGAACCAACTCGGCATTGGGGTCGGCACCGCGTTTGTGATCGATGGCAAGGGCACGTTCACCTTCGGCCGCACCGCCTTGGCACCCGGTAATCACTCCTACCGCTTGCTGTTCGCCGGCAGCGGTTCCTACGAGCCGGCCGAAACTTCGGTCACCGTCAGCGTCACCAAGGCATCGACGGTCACAAAAGCCAGCGTCGCCGCCAAGATCAAGCAGGGTAAGCGGGCCACTTTGACAGCCCGGGTCTCGGGCAAGGGATTCACCGTCTCGGGCGGAACCGTCACCGTCAAACACGGCTCGAAGGTCGTTGGTAAGGCGACCGTCAAGAACGGTGTCGCCAAGGTGAATCTGGCCAAGTTTGCTAAGCGAGGTTCGGTGCGGTTGACCGTGGCGTACTCGGGCAACCAAGTCGCCAACGCATCGACCACCATCGCGAAGTCCACGATCGTCAAGAAGTGACCCGATTGGCGGCCCGGAAACGGGCCGCCAATCACTCCAACTAGGAGAAACTCATGTTTCGTGCTGCATCTCGGTTGACCGCGTTGAGCCTCATCGCAGGTTCGACCGTTGCCATTTCTCTGCCGGCCCACTCGGCGACCGACAATTCGACGCTGGTAATCCAGCAGGTGTACGGCGGCGGCGGAAACTCCGGCGCGATTTATCGCAACGACTTCGTGGTGTTGAAGAACCCAAGCACCAAAGCCATCAGCGTTAACGGTTGGTCGGTGCAGTATCGCTCTGCCACCGGCACGGCGGCTTTCTCCGGGGTGATCAACCTGGGAAATCACGAGATTCCAGCCGGCGCGTCGTTCTTGGTCGCTGGAGCGATCCAGGTACCGGCCACTCCGGTGGGTGACGTGTTGCCTGAACCGGACGCCGGCAACAGTGGAGTGA
>JAPXRA010000092.1:0-7123 GCA_033813795.1 Aeromicrobium sp.
TGGCCGAGGCCATGGCCGCGCGTGGCCAGCCGGGCGCGTTTCGGATCGAGATAACCGGTTTGACCGGCGAGATTAAGGTGGTAAACGAATGAAGAAACATCCGTTGCGGCTAGATTCGCTGATTTTCGGGGTGCTTTTCGCCCTCGTAGTAGTGGTTTGGGCGCTGCTAACCAGCGATCTGATCGTGTTCAAAGATCTAGTGATAGCGATCCCGGTGGCCCTAATCGTGGCCGGTCTGCTCGGCTTTGCATTGACCCTAAGGAAGGCATCATGACTGACATCGCGCCAAAGAAACTGCAGCGCAGTTCGACCGACAAGTGGCTCGGCGGGGTGTGTGGCGGCTTGGCCGTCTACACCGGCGTGGACGCGACCTTGATCCGAGTCATCGCGATCGTGCTTATCGTTGCCGGGGTCGGTACGACCTTGTTGCTCTACCTGGTGGCGTGGGTATTGATGCCGCTAGATGTGACTAGTGCTCAGCAGTACGCTCCGCCGCCGCCATATGAGCCGCCAACGCAGTGACCGCAGTATCGGTGTAGTCGCTGAACACTCCGTCGACCCCGGCCGCGAAGAAGGCAAGAAGTTCTGCCATCGCGTCGCCGGGGTCTGACTTTTTTCCGGACAACTTGAAATCTGCGGGCAAGAAGTTGTTTTCGTTGCGCATGGTCCAGATGTGCACTAGCAGGCCGGTCGCGTGAGCATCGCGAACTAGGTTCGTCTGGCCGATCAACCGGTGCTCAAGATCGCGTGCAATTACCATCGACTTGTTCGGTCCGATGCCATCGGCGTATTCGGCGATTTTGGCCAGTTCACCAGGTGTGGTCAGGGCAGCGTAGTCGCGCTGGTCGTAAGTGGCGACCAGATCGTAGGGCGCCCCAGTTCGATCTAGGAGTTGAATCAGCGGTAGCTCGGTTCGCCCTCGGAGCGCCTTGAGGTTTGCCGTCTCCATCGATTGGATGATGACCTTGCCGCCGACGTGGTTTTGGCCCCGGCGATCGATCACTTCCAACAACAGTTCGTTTAGGTCCAAACCGATCGAGCGAAAGTAGCTTGGATGTTTGGTTTCGACGTAAACCCCCGCCGGCGAACCGCTGGCCAAGTCCAGCACTTCATCGAAAGTCAGAATCCGTTCACTATCGGCCAGTGGCACGTTCTGCGGCCGCAACTGGGGCAGCCGTTCGCGGCACCAGAGAGTCTTTAGTTCGGCCAAGGTGAAATCTTCAGTGAACCAACCGGTGTGCGGGACACCGTCGACCCACTTGGTGGTTTTCAGTGCAGCGAACTCGGCGCGGTCGGCCACATCAGTGGTGCCACTGATCTCGTTCTCATGGCGCACCACCAACACGCCGTCTTTGGTTGCCACGACGTCCGGTTCGATGAAGTCGGCACCCTGTTCGATGCCGAGCAGATAGGAAGCGGCGGTGTGTTCAAGGCGGGAACCGGGGACACCGCGATGCGCGATCACGATCGGCCTTTTGGCAAGAGAAGGAACCACGAGCCCAGCCTAGGGCGACTGGTCCGGCGCGACGAAGTTCCCGGAGAAATCGAGGAATCTAGAAAAAGTATGACCGTTCATTGTGGACGGTCTTGACACGGCCAATCCGGTGCGAGAGTATCCGGACATGCCTATGACAGTCGTGCCCGACCAAGCCGCCCTTGCCAAAGCCCTCGACTCGGCCTTGCCGCGGGTCATCGCGATGGCGCGAGCAGGTAAGAACCCGAATGCGAAGGTGCCGGGCCTGGATTGGACTGCCGCCGAAGTCGGCACCCACCTAGTGATGGCGCTGCTGGTGTTCGCCGCCTCGATCCGCGGAGACGAACTCACCTATGAATTCGGTGACGAAGCACCGAACCAGACCATGCCGGAGTTCTTGAAGACTGCCAACGACAAGACGCTCAAGATGCTTGGCCCTAAGACCCTTGAGGATGTCGCTGAAGGATTGGAAGCGGCACACGCTGAACTCCAACAGGTCTTCGCCAGCGAACTTGACCTGGAGGCCGAATGTGCCGCCGGTTGGTACGGCGTCGGTCAAACCCGCACGGTAGGTACCTTGCTGGCACTTGCGGTAACTGAGACCCTCGCTCACGGCTGGGACCTGGCAGGTGCACTCAAGTTAGATCGCTGGTTCGAAACTGAAGAGGCCGTGGTGTCCTTCCCGACGGTGATGAGCCAGATGTTGCCGCTGCTGGTGGACCCGCGAGTTCCGCAGGACTACAAGGTCTCCTTTGAAGTTCGGATCACCGGTGGTCAACCGTTCATCATGCGCTTGGCCGAGCGCAAGGCGTGGACCGAACCGGCCGGTGGCGAGGTTGATTGCATTATCGAAATGGACCCCGTTTGGGGCTTGCTGGTGGGTTTCCGTCGGATTCCGCTGTGGAAGGCATTGCTCAAGGGCAAGGTCAAGACCTCCGGGCCGAAGCCATGGCTGGGGATGAAGTTCCAGTCTAGTTTCATGAGTGCATGACAACTGCCCCCAACGCGACCGCGGCATCTTTGCTGGGCTTCCTGCATGACGGCCCGCAATCAGGCTGGGAGCTGACCGCTGCGGTCACTGAGCAACTCGGTGGTTTTTGGTCGATTTCGCGCAGCCAAGTTCACCGTGAACTCGGCCGCTTGGCCGAACTCGGGCTGGTTGAGGCCGGTGAGTCCGGCCGCCGGGACTCGCGGCCGTACACGCTGACGTCCAGTGGCCGGCAAGCTTTTGCCGACTGGATTGGACGCGGGCCAGAAGAAGCTACCGTCAGGCTGCCGCTTTTGCTGTTTGTCTCGCTCGGCCGTCACCTAGACCCCGAAGTGCTGGCCTCGATTCTGGCCGAACAGCGCAAGCATCAAGCCGCGCTCGTGCGCGAGTACACCGCTGCGCGGCGTCAACTTGCGGACGCTCAACTAGACCAGTTCCGGCTCGCCACGATCGACTACGGCCTGGCTACCGCCCGGCTCACCTTGCGCTGGTTGGACGACGTCCAAAAACAGCTGGGCACTGCTGACTAACAAGGCGAGGGCGGCCAAGCCGAAGCTCGACCGCCCTCAGGTCTCCACCGTCCCGTGGAGGTGGTTCTCAATCAGATCCGTGCGGGAATCTCATCGAGGACCAGCTTGGATCACCCGACTAGTTGGGTGTTTCCGAATAGGGGAGTCTGGCTGTAGCACCAGATCCGGTGCTGGTCACTTGGATCCAGCTTGTTCAGCACGATCTGAGCCACGTTCTTGCTGTACGGCAGGCTCAGGTGCTCGGAGTTGTCGTTCTTGCAGATGTTCTGGATGGTGATGTTGTCGACCTTTGCGCCGGGTACGGCCTTGATCTCGCCGGCGGTGTAAGGCGTCACGATCTCGTCGTGCTTGGTGTTGATCGTGGTGTAGTTCTCGCCGGCGAGAGTTTCCCCGGCGGCACCGTTGACGTTGACATAGAACGGCGACTGAGGTCCTGGCGCCTTGTTGGCCTGCTGCATGGCCGCCGGCATTTTCACCAGTTCGAGCGCGTCCATCGCGACCCCAAGCAGGCCGAGTGTCTTGCCCAGTTCGGTGATGCCCGACAGGGTGGTCGGGTGGTTCGACGGCGCTAGGGCAATCACTTGGTTCACCTTCGGTGCGCCACCGAGAAGGTTCGTGTAGTAACGGATCAGCGCGCCACCTTGGGAGTGACCGATCAAGTCAACTTCCTTGGCGCCGGAGGAGGCCAACACCTTGTCGACGAACACGCCGACTTCCTTGGAGCTTTCGATCATGTCGCCGGTGCCGTTGAGGAACTTGATTCCGGTCGTGTTGCCGTAGTTCAAGGCGTAGACGCAGTAACCCTTGTCCTTGAGGATCGGCGAGAGGCCGTTCCAGTTGTTGTATGCGTTCTCCCACGTGCCGTGCACCAAAACAACTGGGTTGGGGTGCTTCTTGGACGGCTTGCACTTCCAGTCGTTCGCCCCAGACGGGTTCTTATCAGCGTTGAGCATCGACGTGCCCAGTGCTGCCGGGAACGAGTTGTCTTGGCCGAGGGCGCCGAACTTGATGCTGTGGGGGAATGGGTTCACCCAAGCGGCGTTCGCAGGCGCTTGCAGAGTCATGGAGGTTGCGGCCACGGCGGTGACTACGATCGCAAGGTGACGGATCAGTTTCATTTTTCTCCTAATGGGCTGCTGTCGGACCACACAAAATGAGATCCGCGTCACAGTGTAACCGGGAGTTATGCCTTTGGTCGAGGCTTTGACCGGCCCAACTTCGCGTGTTCAAACACCGGCGAGCACCTCGGCGGTCGGCCGCAGCCAGACTTGCTTGCCTTCGACCAGATCAAGGGCCGCAGTTTCGGTACGGGTCAACCAAACCTGAACCGACTCTGGCTCGGCCGGATCAACTGGTGAAACTTCCAGGTGAACTCCAAAGCCGACCCGGGTCAACCGGGTGATTGGCCCGTGCGTCGGCCAACCCGAATCGAGGGTCGAAACGTCGATGTCGTGCGGGCGGATTGACTGGCCGGCCAAGCGGGTGACCGGCCCGAGGAAACCACGCACGAATTCGTTTGCCGGCCGGTCGTACAAGTCATCTGGACTGCCAACTTGTTCGATTCGACCCTCGTTGATTACCACGATCGAATCGGCGACCTCGAGGGCTTCTTCTTGGTCATGGGTTACGAACACCGTGGTGACCTGAACCTCGTCGTGCAGTCGGCGCAGCCAGTCGCGCAATTCCTTTCGCACCTTCGCATCCAAGGCCCCAAACGGCTCGTCAAGTAGTAAGACACTAGGTTCGATTGCTAGGGCGCGGGCAAGTGCCATGCGTTGGCGTTGTCCGCCAGATAGTTGCGAGGGCAGACGGTGCGCGAACTGCGACAAGTGGACCAGTTCCAAAAGTTCGGTGACCTTGGCCTCGATCTCGGCCTTCGGTCGCTTCCGGATTTCCAGGCCGAACGCGACGTTCTTGGCCACTGTCATGTGCTTGAACGCCGCGTAATGCTGGAACACGAATCCGACGTTTCGCTTTTGAGCGGGGATGTCGGTGGTGTCGGTGCCTTCAATCACGACTCGGCCGGAGTCGGCCGAGTCGAGCCCGGCGATGATCCGCAGCAGGGTCGACTTGCCGCCGCCGCTTGGCCCGAGCAGAGCGGTCAGTTGGCCGGTGCGAATCGTTAGGTCGATGTCGGTCAAGGCGACGAAGCCGCCAAAGGACTTGTTGACCCCGTGAACTTCGATGCTCATTTGAGTTCCTTTTCGTCAGTGGAGTGGTTTGGGCGCAAGATTGCGACCACGACGATCGCGGCGACCGCGATCAGGGCGAGCAAGAAACTGGTGGCGTATGCAGTCCCTTGTTCGAAGTCTTGATAGGTCTGCTCGACCACCAAGGTGGCGGTTTGGGTCTGGCCGATCAGGTTGCCAGAGATGATCTTGACCGCCCCGAACTCGCCCAAGGCGCGCGCAAGACTCAGTACGACGCCGTAGACCAGTGCCCATTTGATCGATGGCAATGTGATCCGGACAAAGGTCTGCAGACTGTTCGCGCCGAGGCTGCGTGCGGCCTGTTCGGCTTCGGTGCCGATTTCTTGCAGCACCGGAACGATCTCGCGGATCACCAGTGGCAAGCTGATGAAGGCCGTCGCCAAGATCATCCCCGGCGGCGCGAACGCCACCTGCAGGCCGACGCGTTCAAGTGCCGGGCCGAACAAGCCCTCATTGCCGCCGTAGGCCAGCAGCAGCGCCAACCCAACCACAACCGGCGAGACCGAGAGCGGCAGATCCACCAAGGCAGAGAGGAGGCGCTTGCCAAAGAACTCCTGGCGTACCAACAGCAGAGAAATCCCGACCCCAAAGACGGTGTTGATTGCGACCGCCCAGATGGCGACGTAAACGGTCATCTTCAGCGCGAACAGCACATTCGGATCGCCCAGCGCAGTCTGTAGGTTCACTAGGCCGCCGTCGAAGGTGTGCAACACCACTAGGGTCAGCGGCCACACAATTAGTAGCGCCAGATAGCCAACGACGATGGCTCGGCGAAGCCAAGCGCCGGCTGTCGGGGCGTTCGAGTTAGCCACGGCCAGCCACCTTTCGTGAAATCGCTTCCAAGGCGACGATGGCCGCTAGCGCCACTGAGAGCAGGATGACTGCTACTGAGGCGGCGGCAGCCTCATTGCCGTTTTCGATGTAGGTCAAGATTCGAACCGATGCGACTTCGGTTTTCAGCGGCAAGTTCCCCGATAGGAGCACGAGCGATCCGTATTCGCTGATCCCGCGGGCGAAGGAGAGCGCCGCCCCGGCGGCGATTGCTGGCGCCAACGCCGGCAGGGTGATTCGCCAAAACGTAGTCGCTTGACTCGCGCCAAGGGATGCGGCTGCTTGTTCGGTTTCCGGGTCGAGTTCGAGCAGCACCGGTTCAACGGTTCGCACCACGAACGGAACGGTCACAAACAGCAGCGCCAAGAAAACTGACCAACTCGTATTGGCCACGTTTATGCCAAGCGGGCTGCTTGGTCCGTAGAGGCTTAACAGCACCAGTCCGGCCACGATCGTTGGCAGGGCGAAGGGAATGTCGATTACGACCTCCAAGACGCGCTTGCCCCAGAACTCGTCGCGGACCAGCACCCACGCGATCAGCGTTCCCATCACCACGTTTACCGCGGTGACTCCCAGCGCTTGGCCCACCGTGAGGCGAAGCGCGGCGGCAGTTTGCGGATTCTGCAATACGGACCAGAAGGTGCTCAGGCCGCCTTCGGTCGCAGTGATCACGACCAGGCAAAGCGGAATGAGAACCAGCAGGCTAAGCCAAATCAGCGCCAGCCCCAGGCCGAGGCCAGAGCCGCGGGTCAGGGTGCTGCGGTTGGCCCGTCGCCGAGGCGAGGGGCCAACCGTGGTCAGCGATCCTGTGCTCATGACTTCCCGGATTCGGCGAGCAGTTTGGTGATGATGCCGTTGTCTTCGTCGAAGTAGCGGTCGTTGATTTCTTCCCAGCTGCCGAAGTCGTCAGCGATCGTGAACAGTTCGGCAGGTTCTGGGAAAGGATTGGACGGGTCGTTGGCGCCGGCGACCTGACCGACCTTCACCTCGTCGCCCGAATCCAGCGGCCGGAATCCCTTTTGGACGTACTCGGCTTGACCGGCAGGGCTCAAGACGAAGTCGAGGAAGTCCTGGGCTACCGGATCGGCTT
>JAPXRA010000093.1:0-7081 GCA_033813795.1 Aeromicrobium sp.
GACCAGGGCGACCTTGTCCAGAACGCCGGCTTCTTCCATTTCGACCATGAGGTCGTTGCCCTCACGGGTACGTTCGCCAACACCGGCGAACACCGAAACGCCGTCGTGATCCTTAGCAACACGCGCGATCATCTCCTGGATGAGCACGGTCTTACCAACACCAGCACCACCGAACAGGCCGATCTTGCCGCCAAGTACGTACGGGGTGAGCAAGTCAATAACCTTGATGCCGGTCTGGAACATCTCGGTCTTGGACTCAAGCTGATCGAAGGCCGGAGCCTTGCGGTGGATGCCCCAGGTCTCGCCGACTTCGAAGGTCTCGCCCTCGGCAAGGTTCATTACCGTGCCGGTGGTGTTGAAGACCTTGCCCAAGGTGACGTCGCCGACCGGAACCGAGATAGGTCCGCCGGTGTTGATCACCGTCGAGCCGCGAACAATGCCGTCGGTCGGGCGCAGGCTGATCGCGCGGACCAGGCCGTCGCCGATGTGCTGCGCGACCTCGAGGGTCAGCGTCTCCTTGGTGCCGGCGACTTCGGTGTCCACCAGCAGGGCGTTGTAGATGTCCGGCATCTGATCGGCCGGGAACTCGATATCGAGCACCGGGCCGATGACCCGGGCGACGCGGCCGCTTGCGGCTGCCGAATCGGTGGTCGTCTCTTCGACGGTTGCAGTCATGGTGTCTCTCTCAATCGGATTGGGCAGCGTCAGCGAGCGCGTTCGCGCCACTCACGATCTCGCTGATTTCCTGGGTGATGCCGGCCTGGCGAGCTTGGTTCGCCAACCGGGTGTACTTCTGGATGAGGTCCTCGGCGTTGTCGGTCGCGGACTTCATGGCCTTTTGCCGGGCTGCGAGTTCTGAGGCTGCAGCCTGCAAGAGGCAGTAGTAGATGCGGCTGTAGAGGTACTTGGGCAAAACAGCATCCAGCACGTCTGCAGCACTCGGCTCAAACTCGTACAGCGGAAGAACTTCAGTCTCCTCCGGCGAAGTCTCGCCCTCGACGATCTCGAGCGGGAACAACCGGATAACCGTGGGCTCTTGAACCAACATCGACTTGAACCGGGTGAAGACGACGTAGAGTTCGTCGACTGCCTTGCTCGGGTCGAATGCCTCGTCGGCGCCCTCGTGATGGCCACCCCGGCTGATCAACTCGTCGCCGATTTCGCGAGCGTCATCGTAAGTCGGCTTATCGGAGAAACCGGTCCACGACTGTTCAAACGCGCGCTGACGGAAGTTGAAGTAAGACTCGGCCTTACGTCCGGCTAGGAAGTAGGTAACTTCCTTGTCCTCATCGCGGAGCCGCTCAACTAGTTGCTCGGTCTCCTTCAAGACGCTGGAGGCGTAAGCGCCGGCCAAACCACGATCGCTGGCGATCACCAAAATTGCGGCGCGCTTCGCGTTCGGGTTTTCGGTTGTCAGTACGTGATCAACGTTGGAGTAGGTGGCCAGGGCCGACACCGCACGAGTGAGTTCACGCGCGTACGGTGCAGCCGCGGCCGCCGCCTGCTGTGCCTTGACGATGCGCGACGCGGCGATCAACTCCATCGCACGCGTGATCTTCTTGGTCGACTGAGTCGACCTGATCTTCGCGCGGTATTCGCGGAGTGAAACTGCCATCGTCAGCCTCGCTTCTGCTTGACGATCTGCTCCTGCTCGACTTCTTCGTCAGCCAGCGCGTCGAACTCTTCGTGACCGGCCTTGACCGAACGGCCATCGCTGGTCTCGAACTGGTCGAGGAACGCATCGTACGCGCCGGTCAGGGCTTGTTCGCTGGAGTCTTCGAACTTGCCGCTTTCGCGGATCGCGTCAAGAACACCCTTGTGCGAGCGCTTCACGAAGTCGAGGAACTCCGACTCAAACCGGCTGATGTCGGTGACCGGAACGATGTCAAGCTTGCCGCTGGTAGCCGCCCAGAGGGAGACAACCTGCTCTTCGACCGAGAACGGTGCGTACTGGCCTTGCTTGAACAGTTCCATCAGGCGCTGACCACGGGCCAACTGAGCCTTCGAAGCAGCATCGAGGTCCGAAGCGAACATGGCGAACGCTTCCATCGCGCGGTACTGAGCCAACTCGACCTTGAGCGAACCGGTAACAGCCTTCATCGACTTGGTCATCGCCGCGCCGCCGACTCGCGAAACCGAGATGCCGACGTCAACAGCGGGACGCTGGTTGGCGTTGAACAAGTCGGACTGCAAGAAGATCTGGCCGTCAGTGATCGAGATGACGTTGGTCGGGATGTAAGCCGAGACGTCGTTTGCCTTGGTCTCAATGATCGGCAGACCCGTCATCGAGCCAGCGCCAAGCTCGTCGCTGAGCTTCGCGCAGCGTTCGAGCAACCGGCTGTGTAGGTAGAAGACATCGCCGGGGTATGCCTCGCGGCCCGGCGGGCGACGCAGCAGCAGCGAAACTGCACGGTAGGCCTCGGCCTGCTTCGACAGATCATCAAACACGATTAGGACGTGCTTGCCCTGGTACATCCAGTGCTGGCCGATGGCCGAACCGGTGTAGGGCGCCAAGTACTTGAAGCCAGCGGAGTCCGAAGCCGGAGCGGCAACGATGGTGGTGTACGCCAAGGCGCCGGCCTCTTCGAGCGCGCCACGCACCGAGGCGATGGTCGAGCCCTTCTGACCGATACCGACATAGATGCAGCGAACCTGCTTGTTGGTGTCACCGGACTCCCAGAACTCCTTCTGGTTGATGATCGTGTCGATCGCGATCGCGGTCTTACCGGTCTGGCGGTCACCGATGATCAACTGTCGCTGACCACGGCCGACAGGGGTAAGGGAATCGATTGACTTCAACCCGGTCATCAACGGCTCGTGAACGCTCTTGCGCTGAACCACGTTGGGGGCCTGAAGCTCGAGGGCGCGACGACCTTCGATGTCGGCGATTTCGCCGAGACCGTCAATCGGGTTGCCGAGCGGATCGACGACGCGACCGAGGTAGCCTTCGCCAACCGGGACCGAGAGGACCTCGCCGGTGCGCTTGACTTGCTGGCCTTCTTCAATGCCGGCGAAGTCGCCGAGGATGACCACACCGATCTGGCGAACATCGAGGTTCAATGCCAGACCGAGGGTGCCATCTTCAAACTCGAGCAGTTCGTTGGCCATCGCGGAGGGAAGTCCCTCAACCTGTGCGATGCCGTCGGCCGCTGACGCGACGACGCCGACTTCTTCGGCTTCGCCTTGCGTCGGCGTGTAATCCGACACGAACTTCTGCAACGCGTCGCGGATCTCCTCCGGACGAATCGAGAGTTCAGTCATGCTGTGTGCCTGCCTTCTTGTACGAACGATGCGTTCTAATCAGCCTGCGATGCGCCGGCGGGCGGCTTCGAGGCGGGTGGACATAGTGGCGTCGACGAGCTCGTCGCCCACGGATACGGCAATACCGCCAACAACTGACGGATCAACCACGGTGTTGAGCTGAATCGCGCGGCCGTAGCGACTTGCGAGTGCGGCAGTGAGCCGTTCGCGTTCGTCGTCGCCAAGTTCGTAGGCAACGCGAGCAACCGCAACGAGCCGGTCCTCACGAGCCGCAACTTGACGGCTGAACGAGTCGAGCACCTTTTCGAACGAAGCCGTCCGGGCCACGGCGGCCTGCGAAAGCAGAGCCAAGGTGGCGTCGGTGACCTTCGAACCAAAGACGTTCTTCAGCAGCTCGGCCTTCGCCGATGCGGCAACTGCCTTATCGGAAACGATCTGACGAAGTTCAGCCGAATCGTGAATCACGCGGCTGGCTTCAAACAGTTCATCTTCGAGTCGACCGGCTTCACCGGCGGCTTCTGCGGCCCGGGTGTACGCCGCGACGCCAGCGATCTCAAGACCGTCGGTCAGGTCGCGGCCAGCGGCCCAACGACCGCCAACGGCAGCGTTGAGGACCCCAGCAGTTTCCTGACTGACCTTGTCGGCGAAAATGCTGCCGACAAGCGTGCGCTTGCCAGCAGCGTCAATCGACGGATCAGTCAAGACACGACGTGCAGCGACGGCGCCATCGAGAACCTCGACAGCACCGAACAACTCGGCACCGACCTGCGCCGCTTGGCCAGCCGCAACCGCGGTGACCGCGGCCAGGGTTTCGTCAAGCGACTTGGCAGAGGATCCACGCATCAGTTGGCCGACCCCTCAAGTTCTTCGATGAAACGCTGGACGGTGCGACGCTGCGCGTCGGTATCGGCCAGTGATTCGCCAACGATTCGGCTCGCGAGTTCGGTGGCCATGCCGCCGACTTCGGATTTGAGCTGAGCCACCGCTTGCTGCCGTTCGGCCGCAACTTGGGCTTGCGCCGCAGCAACGATACGGGCCGACTCAGCCTGAGCCTGCTCGCGCATTTCTACGACGATCTGTGCGCCCTGCTCACGTGCTTCTTCACGGATTGCAGCCGCTTCGTGACGTGCGTCAGCCAACTGCGCGGTGTACTTGTCAAGCGCTGCTTGAGCTTCCTTCTGCGCTGACTGCGCCTCCTCGATTCCGCCCTCAATTGCGGCCACGCGGTCGGCGTAGGCCTTTTCGAAGTTCGGAACAACGAACTTCGAAACCAGGACGTAAAGGATCGAGAAGACAACCAGCGCAAGCACGATCTCGGAGAGGATCGGCATCAGCGGGCTGTGCTCTTCACCTTCCGCTGCGGTTGCGAGAATTGTCGAGATCATTTAAGAACCCGATCAGAGTACGAACGCGAGGGCGATACCGATAATCGCCAAGGCCTCGGCGAGCGCGAAGCCAAGAATCGCGATCGACTGCAAGCGGCTCTGCGCCTCAGGCTGACGGGCAACGCCATTGATGTAGGCGGCGAAGATCAGGCCGATGCCGATGCCCGGGCCGATTGCAGCCAGGCCGTAGCCGATCATGTTCAGGTTACCGAAGAGTTCGCCAGTCACGGCTTTTCCTTTCGTTGGCGACGCGGTCGCGCCGTCAGTTAGCTAAAACGAGGTTATGAAGTTGTGCCGACTAATCAGTGATCGTCGGAGAGGGCCCCACCGATATACATCGCGGTCAGCAGGGTAAAGACGTATGCCTGCAAGAACAGGACTAGCACCTCTAGGAAACTAACGAGAATCCCGAGGATGAACGAGAGAACACCAACTGGGGCGTACCACGGGTTGCCTGATTCGAAGATGAGGAAGGCCGCACCGGTGGCGAACAAGATGAGCAGCAAGTGGCCGGCAAACATGTTGGCGAACAAACGCAAAGCCAGCGTGGCCGGGCGAACCAAGATGGTGGAGAGGAACTCGAGCGGGATAATCAGCAGCAAAATGAAACCGCTGACGCCTGGCGGCACGCAAACGTGCTTGAGGTAGCCGAAAAAGCCGTGCTTGTAAACGCCACAGGCGTTGTAGACGACCCACACCAGCAGGGCCAGTGGGATGACAAAACTGAACCGCGAGAACGAGGGGAATTGCAAAAACGGAATGATGCCGAAGTAGTTGTTCACCAGAACGAAGGTGAACAGGCTGAACAACAGCGGCACGAACTTGATGAAGTAGTGCGAGCCGATCGAGTCGCGCGCAATGCCGTCGCGAACGAAACCGTAGATGTATTCGCCGGCGAACTGCAGTTTGCTTGGCACGACCGACTTGTTCTTCGATGCAGCCCAGAAGAAGCCGACGATCAAGACCACCGAAAACGCCAGCAACAGCATCGGCTTGGTGACGTCAAAACCACCGATATTGGCAAACGGCGGTAGCTCGAAACTGCCTGGACCCGGGGCGTGGAATTCACCACTGCCTTCCGAACCTAGGACGGCGGTCAGCACGGCGTTAGTCGCGGCGGACAATCGTTCACCCTTCTGTGGCGTCGGCTCCTTCGAGTTCCGACGTCGGTTTTCCAAGCACGCAGATGTGGCTTGCGGCCTAGTTTTCTTGTTGCGCCTTCACCACAGTGAAGATGCCCAATGCGGCACCAAGCACTACGCCGATGGCGACAATGAACGACGTGTCCAACCAACGATCAAGCAAGAAACCCAGACCGCCGTAGAAAATGACGCCGCCGCTGACTCGCCCGAAGGCAACCCAAGGGTCTTGCATGGGCGGGGTGTCATTCATTGCAACCTAAATCTATCAGGGGTGTTTCTCGGCCAAGCAGGGGGTAGTGAAAGTTTTCACTTCCTCGCTCTCGCCGCCCCAAACCAGCCGGTTTAGTCACGAAAGTCAGTGATTATCTAGGTCAGTCCAGGTCGTAAATCGGGGTGCGATCGCGGGTCGCGTCGACCAACTTGGCCACGAGCCAAACCATGGTCACCGCAATCACCGTCAAGGAGACCGACTTCGGGTCGATCTGGCTGCCAGATTCAACTGCCCGGCTCAGCACAAAGAACAAGGCCACCAGTGCGACAACTTTGGTGAGGAAAAAAATCATCGCGAACAGCAGCGACAGGCCCGGACTCGTCTTGGCGATTGGGCCGAGCATCGCCGGAGTGGACCCAAAAAATGCCACGACGATCACTCCCCCGATGGCCGCGCCAACCGCACCAGGTACCCCAGCGAACACCTCGGCCAGCACAATGCAGAGCATGATGGCAGCTCCGGCGAGCGGCAAAGTCAACTTGCGTCGGTTCACGCCGACCACAACCTTTCTTCAACCCGCGGCAGTACGAAAATCGCGGCGGCGATCAAGGTGGTCAGCACGGCGATCGCGACGAACAACTGCCAGCCGCTGAACAAGCCAATCGCGACCACGCCGAAGGCCACCAAGGCCGCACACGCATACATCAGCAAAACGGCCCGGCGGTGCGAGTGCCCGATTTCCAGCAGTCGGTGATGGATATGCATCTTGTCTGGGCTAAAAGGCGAACGGCCCGCCCGAGTGCGGCGAAGTACGGCCAAGACCATGTCAAGGAAGGGAATCGTCAAGATCGCAAACGGCAAGATCAGCGGCAAAATTGCGGCCGGCAGCAGACTTGAACTCGATCCGCCAATGCCTTCAGACAGGCTGGTGGCCGGGAACTGTCCGGTCAAACTGATGGCCGAACAGGCCAACACGAAACCAAGCAACATCGAACCGGAGTCGCCGATGAACATGCGCGCCGGGAAGAAGTTGTGCGGCAAGATGCCCAAGCACGCCCCCGCCAGGCTGATCATCAGCAGGG
>JAPXRA010000094.1:0-6908 GCA_033813795.1 Aeromicrobium sp.
GACCGACTCACGGCAGGGCGACGTGGCCACCCTTCATCTTCCACAGGAAGTACTTCTCGAAACCGAGCTTCATCAGGTGAGCCTGCGGTCCGGGAACGAGCACCCCGTGTTTGCGCGGAGGGAGCATCTTGTCGGCCAAGATCACCACGCCGTTGTTGCCCGCATCCATTACGCAGATCGCCTTGATGTCGGCGAACTCCTTGGTCTCGGTGGGCGCTTCGCCGCGGATCTGGTGGGCGATGTTCTTCGCCGCCACGTGTGCCATCTGCTCACTGGGGAAGCCAGTCTTTGGGATGCCAACCGGCGTCGGAGTCTGCCACGGTGCCAACACCTGAGCGGCGATGCCGACCGCGTAAATGTCGTCGTGGTCAACCGCTTGGTAGGTGTCGCGCACCGGGATGTAACCCTTCGCGTCCGCCAAGCCGGGCACTTCCTTTAGGAAGTCCTGCCCAAGGAACGGCGGAATGAACATGCTGAACGAATAGCCCAACTTTTCGCCGTCGCCCAACACCACCGCGCCATCATCGAAGTGATCAATGCCGGTATTGAACCGAACGTCAATGCCTTCTTTGTTCATGAACATGCCCAGCAACTTTTCGCCGTGCGGCAGGCCGCCGATACCGAAATGGCCGGCGAACGGCTCAGACGAGACGTAAGTCAACTTCACCCGGTCCTTGAGTTTGTTCTTCTTCAAGTGATAGGCGGTATTGAACAAGAACTCATAGGCGGCACCAAAGCAACTCGCGCCCTGAGTAGCGCCGATGACAATATCGCCCGGATTCTCAAGGAACTTAGTCCACTCCTGCTCAGTCTGCTCGGCAGCTGGCAAGGCAGTGATCGTGGTGGTGTTCTCCCGGAACCCGTCTACCACGTCGAGGTCGTTGCGGTAACCGGTGGCGATCACCAAGTAGTCGTAGTTGAGTACAGTGCCGTCGTCTAGGGTCACCGACTTGGCGGCCGGGTCGAGTCCGGTGGCAGCCTTGTTGATGAACTCGATCCCGTGCTCGTCGAGCACCGGTCCGACCTCGAACGAAATGTCGTCGCGGTCGCGTTTGCCGAACGGCAGCCAGATCAGGCTGGGATTGAAAACGAAAAGGCTGCGTGGCGAGATGACGGTTACGTCGATCTCGTCGTGAAGGTCGTGCTTGAGCGAGAACGCGGCAGTGAGGCCAGCGAAACTCGAACCGAGAATTACGGCATGTGGCTTCATAGGAATCTCCTTGAGAGTGGACCAACACTCTCAGTGTGTACCCCTGGGGGTATCACTTGCAGGGATTCTGCATCAGTTCGCCAAGAGCCGCCTAGCGAAGATTGACACCTGCTCGTGCTCGATCAGGAAGCCATCGTGGCCGTGGTCTGAGGCGATCACATCGAGTCCGCCGCAACCGGGAATCAAGTCGGCTAACTCTTGCTGTTGATAGGGCGGGTAAAGCCGGTCTGAATCAATCGCGGCGACCGTCGTCTTGGCCGTAACTTGCGCCAGCGCTTCGGCAATACCGCCGCGGCCTCGGCCAACGTCGTGACTGTTCATCGCGTCACCGAGAGTCACATAAGACCAAGCATCGAACCGCTTGACGAGCTTGCCGCCGTGGTGCTGCAAATATGACTCCACCGCGAACCGGCCGTCCGGCTGGATTTCGCGCCCAAACCGGGCCGCCAGTTCAGCCTCGCTTCGGTAGGTGGTGTGGGCGATCCGGCGGGCCAAGTCCAAGCCAGCCTCTGGGCCGGCCGCGCGAATGATGTCGGCTTGGGTCGAAGTCCAGGCAATCTGCTCGGCTGAGGCGTATGCCGAGGAGGCCAGCAAGAACAGCCGCTCGACCTTTTCGGGGAACATGATCGCCCACTCGATCGCGCGCATTCCGCCGGCCGAACCGCCGATCACCGCATGCCAGCGGTCAATCCCCAGGT
Source organism: Aeromicrobium sp. (assembly GCA_033813795.1). Taxonomy (GTDB): domain Bacteria; phylum Actinomycetota; class Actinomycetes; order Propionibacteriales; family Nocardioidaceae; genus Aeromicrobium. The sequence continues at coordinate 1,909 of JAPXRA010000094.1, forward strand.
GCTCGCCGAGTTTGGCTTCGGCCGCGACCTGATCGCGCACAGTGATCGCTGGGAATCGGCTGCCCCACACATGGCCAGCCAAATCCATCGAAGTTGGCCCGGTGCTGCCGCTGCAGCCGCCCAAAATATTGGCTGCCACCACGAAGAATTCGTCTGTGTCTACGCCGAGCCCCGGCCCGATCACCTGGTTCCACCAGCCTTCGGGTCCGGCGACCACCGAGTCGCCGGTGAGCGCATGCAAAACCAGCACTGCGTTGTCGCCGCGGAAGGTCCCGTAGGTGTCGTAAGCCACCTCCAGACGCGGGAGAACCTCACCCGATTCGAGGGTGAGGTCTCCCAGCGGCAGGACGGTGGTCATCTTGTAAGGCTACTTAGCCGCCCGCAGACCAGCATCAAGGTCAGCCAAAATATCCTCGATGCCTTCAAGTCCGACCGCCAAGCGCACGAGGCCAGGCGTTACGCCAGCAGCCAACTGCTCTTCTGGTGTGCCCTGGCTGTGGGTGGTCGAAGCCGGGTGAATCGCCAGCGAACGAACGTCGCCAATGTTGGCCACGTGGCTGTGCAATTCGAGTGCATCGATGAACTTGCGGCCGGCTTCAACGCCGCCGGGCAGTTCGAACGTCACGATCGCACCCGAACCGCCGGGCACGTACTTGTCGGCCAGTGCCTTATAGGGGCTGGAAGCCAGGCTTGCCCAGTGCACTCGAGCGACGTCTTCGCGCGCTTCGAGCCATTCGGCGACGGCCTTAGCGTTCTGGACGTGACGCTCGACCCGAAGGCTGAGGGTCTCGATGCCTTGGGCCAGCAGCCAAGCGTTGAACGGTGCAACCGCTGGACCGACGTTGCGCAGGTACTGCACCCGCAACTTGGCGATGTAAGCCGCCGGGCCGAGCGCCTCGGCGAACACCAAACCGTGGTAGCTCTCGTCAGCGGTGGTGAAGCCGGGGAACTTGTCGCCGTGGGCGCCGTAGTCGAAGGTGCCGCCGTCGATGACCACACCGGCAATGGCAGTTCCGTGGCCACCGATGTACTTGGTGGCCGAGTGGATCACCGTGTCGGCGCCGTGCTTTAACGGGTTGAGTAGGAACGGCGTCGCCACCGTGTTGTCGACAATGAACGGCACGGCCACTTCCTTGGCCACCGCCGAGATCGCCTCAAGGTCGAGCACATCACCCTTGGGGTTGCCGATCGTTTCGCCAAAGAACACCTTGGTGTTGTCCTTGACCGCGTCGCGCCATGCCTGCGGGTTGTTTGGCTCTTCGACGAACGTCACTTCGATGCCGAGCTTGGGGAAGGTGTGACGCAGCAGCGAATCGGTGCCACCGTAAAGGCTGGCCGAGGCAACAATGTGATCGCCGGCTTCGGCGACGTTGGTCAAAGCGCCAGTGGTGGCGGCCTGGCCGGAGGCGACCAGGAGTGCGCCGACGCCACCTTCGAGGGCGGCGAGCCGCTGCTCGACCACGTCTTGGGTGGGGTTCATGATCCGGGTGTAGATGTTTCCCGGCTCGGCTAGACCAAACAGGTCGGCCGCGTGCTGGGTGTCGCGGAACTGGTAGGAGGTGGTTTGGTAAATCGGCAAGGCGCGCGCACCCGTGGTTGGGTCAGGCTCTTGGCCGGCGTGGATCTGCTTGGTCTCAAATGACCAGTTCTCGCTCATGGGGGCTCCTTCGTCGTTGAACTAGTAACGAGCCTGACAGCCGCCGGGTTCACGAGACGGCCGTCTCAGCATTTGGAATAGTTGCTGATTTTTACCGGAACTTAGCGCATGTCGAATGGCTGGCCGGTTGATTCCAGCACCGACAACCAAAGGTCACCGTCGGGGTTGACCCGGTGGGTGTTCTTGACCACCGCCGAGATCGGCACATGAGCGAACCGGTGTCGAGGTCGGCCGATCACCATGTCGGTGCGTCCGGCCATCGCGGCATGAACCGCAGCTTGGGCCAAGCGCGTGCAGTAGACCGAGTCGGCCGCATCGGCCGGCACCGAACGAATCAGGTAACCGGGGTCAAAGTAGCGAAGGTTCAACGTTTGATCGTGCTCGGCGAAATCGCGCACTAGTTGAGCGCGAAGATGCCCGGCAAAGTCACCGAGGATCGGGTTTCCACTTGCATCGGTGCGTTTGCTGGCCGGAACCAACTCCTGTCCGGCTCCCTCGGCCAACACAATCACCGCACTTCCGTGCTTCCTGACCGCGCCGCGGATGCTGGCCAAAAGCCCGTTCTCGCCGTCCAAAGTGAAGGGCACTTCGGGAATCAGCACGAAGTCGGCGTCGTGATTGGCCAAGGCCGAATAGCAAGCGATGAAGCCAGCCGAGCGGCCCATCACCTTTACGATGCCGACCCCGCCCATCGCTGCCTCGACCTCGACGCGGGCGCCCTTGATCGATTCGGCCGCCTTGGCGTAGGAGGTCTGGAAACCAAAACTCGTGCCGATCAACGGGATGTCGTTGTCGATCGTCTTGGGCACACCGACCACAGCGATCTTGAGGCTTCGCGAGAGGGCTTCTTCGGCGATGTCATGCGCCCCGCGCATCGAGCCATCGCCGCCGATCACGAACAGAATGTCGATTTCGCGGTGAACCAGAGTGTCGACCATCTGCGGCACGCTTTGCGCACCGCGGGACGAACCTAGGATCGTGCCACCGCGGTCGGTGATCGTGTCGACGAACGTCGGGGTCAGCGCGATCGGGTCAGGTGACTTACCCGGGATCAAGCCGGCGTAACCGTTGCGGAATCCGGTCACGTCAGTCACGCCGTAGTGTTCGTAGAGTTCGAGCACCAAGGCGCGGATGACATCGTTTAACCCAGGGCACAAGCCACCGCAGGTGACGACGCCGACCTTGGTTTTCTTGCCATCGAAATAGAGCTTTTGCCGCGCGCCGCCCGGCTCGAAAGTCGGGATCTCGTCGAGTGAAACATCGCCGCGTGCCCGCAACAAGCTAATCGTGTCGTCGAGCAGCACGCGGTCGTCTTCGGCAACGTAGTAGGTGTTCGTCGCACGATTGGCGACATAGTCGGCCAGCGGCGAATCGAACTTGCATTCGCCGAGCGTCTTCACTTGGAGCTCTTCGAGGGTGACCACGCTGAAAGGCTAGCCGAGGAAGATCGCTGGCGGCCTCTTGCAAGGTAACGGCAGGATTAAACCTATGAGTGTTCAGATCACGGTTCGTGGAACGGCCGAACGCAAACTGACTGCCGAAATGGCGACAATCTCCCTAGCGGTGGAAATCCAAGGCACCGACCGGTCGGCAGTCATGACCGAGGCCACCGAGACTCACCAGTCGATTAGTTCGGTTCTTGGCCGCTATGCCGATGCGCAACAGGTAACGCGTTGGTCAGCCGAGGGGGTGCGAGTGATGGCGCAGCGCCGCTGGCTGCCTGATGGACAGCGTGGAGAACTGGACCAGATCGCTAGGTTGTCGGCACAAGCCCAGTTCGTCGACTTTGAAGCGCTCGGAGCCTTTATCGATCGTTTCGCCGCCGACGAACGAATCGAAGTCGGATCGATTTTGTGGGGGCTGACCGAGGAAAATCACCGCGAGGTTTCGGCCGAAGTGCGGGTCGAGGCCCTCGCTGACGCAGTTCAAAAGGCGCAGACCTACGCCACCGCCGTTGGGGCCGGTCAGGTCAAGGCCACACAGATCGCTGATCCGGGAATGCTCGATGATTCCGAGCCGCCGATACGGGCGATGGCGATGGTGGCCAAAGATTCTTTTGGCGGCGGTATCGAACTCAAACCAGATGCGGTCGTGGTCCGCTGCGAAGTTGACGCGAGGTTCTTGGCCGAGTGACTCGTTAGACTCCTGACGTGTCCTCACGATCTGCTCGGGGCCGAAAATCGCCTCGGCCAATGCGGTCGGTACATCGGCAAGTCACTTTTCACGATTCGCCCACACGCCGTGCCAAAGTGGTCGACCGCGGCGCCCGGATGACGGTCAAACCACTGCTCCGCTACGCCCCGGCCACGCCACAACTCTTTCGGCGGTTGCAACTTCTAGCTGAACGTCGACCCCGTTCAGTTTCGGTTGATATCCATAGCGAACGAACCGAACTTGACGGCGTCAGCGGTGAAATCATGACGCCGTCCGCCGGCATCACCAGCGACCTAGCGATTCTCTACCTGCACGGCGGTGGGTTCTTCTTCGGCAGTGTCGACTCCTACCGGCCGCTGCTAGAAGCACTCGTGCGCGCAACCGGCGGCACGATCTACGCGATCGACTACCGCCAACTGCCAGATCACGGCGTGGCGGATTCGGTGGCAGACTCGATCGCGGCCTACGAAGCCGTGCTCGACCTAGCCAAGGACCGCACGAAGGTCGTCGTGGCTGGGGATTCGGCTGGCGGCTACTTGACCATGAAGGTCGCCGAACTGGCCACCCGGCGAGGACTGCAAACTCCGGCCGCACTGATCGGCTTCTCCCCGCTGCTCAGTCTCAACCCGGACCGCACCGACAAGGACGTGCGGCGAATCGACAAGATCCGTGAAACCATGCTGCCGGCCCACCGGGTTGAAGAGATCCGCGAACTGTGGCTGCCCAGCGGGGCAGTGATCGAAGGGTTCGCCGACCCACTGCACGCCTCGGCCTACATCACCTCTCCGGTCCAACTAGTGGCGGTTGAAGAAGAGTTCTTGCGCCCAGAGATCGAGGCTTTCGCCCGGTTACTCAGTGAAAAGGGCGTCGAAGTCGATCTGCACCTGTGGCGTGGCCAGATCCATGCTTTCCCGATGATGGCGGGGGTGCTTGCCGACGCGAACCTAGCGATCGAGATCGCGGCGGAGTTCGCGCTGGCCAAAATCGGCGAACGACAAGGCGAACCACAATGACCGCCCTTGAACTAGTTCTGGCCGACCTCGCCGCCGAATCGGAGCAACTCGACCGCTGGGTTGCTGGCTTGCCCGAGTCGAGTTGGCGCACGGTCACCACCGCCGAAGGCTGGACTGTGGCGCACCAGATCGGTCACCTGTACTGGACCGACCTGACCTCGGTCGCGGCAATAAAC